>JBBRQW010000026.1:0-31385 GCA_038225765.1 Caulobacterales bacterium
CTGTCGGAGGTTCCCGACGGCGCCCACGCGGTGTTCAGCGCCCACGGCGTCGCCCAGTCGGTGGTGAGCGCGGCGGCGGCGCGGCGCCTGCCGGTGCTGGACGCCACCTGCCCCCTGGTCTCCAAGGTTCACGCCCAGGCCAAGCGCTATGTGCGCCAGGGCCGGACCATGATCCTGATCGGCCACGCCGGCCATCCGGAGGTCGAGGGCACGATCGGTCAGATCGACGCCCCGGTGCATCTCATCTCCACCGAGGCCGAGGTGGCGGCGCTGGATATCGCCACCGCTACGCCTCTGGCCTACGTCACCCAGACCACCCTCAGCGTGGACGACACCAAGGCGGTGATCGCCTCGCTCAAGGCGCGGTTCACCGACATCGTCGGGCCCGACACCTCCGACATCTGTTACGCCACCCAGCACCGGCAGACGGCGGTGCGGGAGATGTGCGGCAGGGTCGAGGTCATACTGGTGGTCGGGGCGAAGAACAGTTCCAACTCCAACCGCCTGTGCGAAATCGGCCTTGAGCACGGCATTCCCAGCTATCTGATCGCCGACGCCTCGGCCCTCGATCCCAAATGGGTGGAAGGCAAGGAGGCGGTGGGGCTCACCGCCGGCGCCTCGGCCCCGGAGGCCCTGATCGAGGAGGTCATCGACGCCTTGCGCGCCCTGGGGCCGGTCGAACTGGCGCCCATGGACGGGGTGAAGGAAGATATCGAGTTTCGCCTGCCCGCCGAACTTCGGGCCTGATTGGCGGCTACAGTGGCGGCGGTCGGATAGAAAAAAGGAGCGGGGGCGTGGGACTTCCCATACAAGCCGTGGCGCGGATCGGCGCCTATATCGTCAAAAAGCATTTCAGCGGCGAGCGGCGCTATCCTCTCGTCTTGATGCTCGAGCCGCTGTTCCGCTGCAACCTGGCCTGCGCCGGCTGCGGCAAGATCGACTATCCCGACGAGATCCTCAACCAGCGCCTCTCCTTCGATCAATGCATGGGCGCCATCGACGAGTGCGGGACGCCGGTGGTCTCCATCGCCGGCGGCGAGCCTTTGCTGCACCGCGATATGCCGAAGATCGTGCGGGGTTTCCTGGACCGCGGCAAATACGTCATCCTGTGCACCAACGCCCTGCTGCTGACCAAGAAGATCGACCAGTTCAAGCCCGACCCGATGTTCACCTGGTCGATCCACCTGGACGGCGACAAGGCCATGCACGACAAATCTGTGTGCCTGGACGGCGTCTATGAGACGGCGATCGCGGCGATCAAGCTGGCCAAGTCCAAGGGCTTCCGGGTCAGCATCAACTGCACCCTGTTCGCCGGCGCGGTTCCCGAGAAGGTGGCCGCCTTCCTCGACGAAATGAAGGCGATCGGCCTGGATGGGACGACCATCTCTCCCGGCTACGCCTATGAGCGCGCCCCCGACCAGGATCATTTCCTCAACCGCACCAAGACCAAGCAGCTCTTCCGCGACATCTTCGCCCTAGGGCGCGGCGGCAAGAAATGGTCGTTCACCCAATCGACCATGTTCCTCGACTTCCTGGCCGGCAACCAGGCCTACCATTGTACGCCGTGGGGCAATCCCACGCGCACCGTGTTTGGCTGGCAGCGGCCCTGTTATCTGCTGGGCGAGGGCTACGCCAAGACCTTCCGGGAACTGATGGACGACACCGCCTGGGACGACTACGGCGTCGGCAACTACGAGAAATGCGCCGACTGCATGGTCCACTCGGGCTTCGAAGCCAGCGCCGTCACCGACACCCTCAAGCATCCGCTCAGGGCGCTCGGCGTGAGCCTGCGCGGGGTGAGAACGACGGGGGCGATGGCGCCCGACATTTCCATCGACGGCCAGCGCCCGGCCAAGTTCGTCTTTTCAGGTCACGTCGATAAAATGCTCGACGAGATACGGGCAACCCAGCCCCGGGCCAAGAAGGTGGCGCGCGTCTCTTAACGCCCGGAACGCCGCGCCGGCCTCGCGGGCGGTGCGAATCAGGGCGGGAAGCTGGCGCGGATCGGCGAAGAGCGCCTTCAGCACCGCGCCGAGGTCGATCTCGCCATTGGCCTGGAGGCCGACCTGGGCGGCGCGGGGGAGGGCGCGGCCCGCCGGATCGGACACCGCGCGCAGGATGGCGAAGGGAATTGCGGCTCCGGCGATCAGGTGCGATTCCATGTCCGCCGCCACCGCGCCGGTGCCGTCAAAGAGCGCCGCCTTGGCCTTGGGCGTGGCGACCATGGCCTCGCCGCTGGCGAAGGCGCCCAGGCGGGCGCCGGGCAGGGCGGCCGTCAGGCGCGCCGTCCAAGCCGCGTCGGCGGGGATCCCGTTCACCGCGCTTCCGATCACCAGCTCGCCGGCCTTCAGCGCCGGATCGAGGCCGCCGGCGAGGCCGAAGCTGACGATCCCCGCCGGCCGCCGCGCCAGCCCGGCCGCCAGCCCCGCCGCCCCGACGATCACCGTCGCTCCCGCCCCGACGATCCGCGCCTCGCGCCCCATGCCGACGAGGACGAGGAGGCCCGGAGGGGCCGACGCCCGGCCCCCAGCCCCCTCCACCGCTTCGCGGTCCCCCTCCCCCAAAGGGGGAGGAGAGGAGGCGTTGACGCTCGCGGTCGAACTCTCTTCCCCCTCTGGGGGAAGTCCCGGCGAAGCCGGGGATGGGGGCTCTCCCCTCACATCCCCCACCCCACCCGCCCGGCGTTCCCCCGCTTGAGATTGCGATACCGCGCCAGGGCCCACAGGGGGAATATCTTCGCATAGCCGTGGTAGCGCAGGTAGAAGACGCGGGGAAAGCCGCCGCCGGTGTAGGTTTCCTCGGGCCACTCGCCGCCCGCCTCCTGACGCGCCGCCAGCCAGGCGACGCCGCGCGCCACGGCGGGATGATCGACCTCGCCGGCCGCCATCAGGCCCAGCAGCGCCCAGGCTGTCTGCGAGGGCGCCGACGGCGCGGCTTGGTGGCCCCGATAGTCGAGCCGGTAGCTGTCGCAGCCTTCGCCCCAGCCGCCGTCGCCGTTCTGGATGGCGGCGAGCCAATCCACGGCGCGGCGGACGCTCGGCGAGGCGGCGTCCACCCCGGCGGCGTTGAGGGCGGCGAGCGCCGACCAGGTTCCGTAGATGTAGTTGACCCCCCAGCGCCCGAACCAGCCGCCGTCCGCCGCCTGTTCGCGTTCCAGGTAGGTCAGGGCCGCCTTCATCGACGGGCTGTCCTTGGCCTCGCCGAGCTGGGCCAACATGCTTATGCAACGGGCGGCGACGTCGGCGGTCGGCGGATCGAGCAAGGCCCCGTGGTCGGAAAACGGGATGTTGTTGAGGTAGTGCCAGGTGTTGTCGGCGTCGAAGGCGCCCCAGCCGCCGTTCCGGCTCTGCATCCCCGTCACCCATTCGGCCCCGCGATCGATCGCCGCGTCGTAGGCGCCCACGCCAGCGCCGTGACGGCGGGTGCGGTCCATGGCCATGACCACCACGGCGGTGTCGTCCAGGTCGGGATAATGGTCGTTGCGGTACTGGAAGGCCCAGCCCCCCGGCCGCACCTTTGGCCGCTCACCCGCCCAGTCGCCGGCAACGTCCAGCACCTGCAGCGGTTTGAGCCATTCCAGGCCCCGCCGCGCCGCCGCCTCGGTTTGCGGACTCGCCGCCTCCATGAGGGCGTGGGACGCCAGGGCGGTGTCCCACACCGGCGACAGGCAGGGTTGGCAATAGGCCTCATCCGGCCCAACGATCAGAAGTTTCTCGATGGCGGCCCGCGCCGTCGCTCGGTTCGGGTGGTCCTCGGGATAGCCCAGGGCGTCGTACATCATCACCGCGTTGGCCATGGCCGGAAAGATCGCCCCCAGGCCGTCCTCGCCGTTGAGGCGCTCGTCGACGAAGGCGACCGCCTTTTCGATGGCGCGCCGACGCGTGGCCTTGGGAAAAAGCGGTTCGGCCACCCCCAGCACCGCGTCGAGGGCGAAGAAGCCGCTCGCCCACGGCTCCTTCTGATGGGCCCCGCGAGCCAGCTTGCGGATGGTCGCCGGCGGCTGAAGGAACAGTTCGTCCAGGGTTACGCCCTTCGGATTTCGCGCCCTGGGCTTCAGCGCCCGCAGCACCAGCAGGGGGACGATGACCGTCCGCGCCCAGTAGGAGATTTTCGACAGGTGAATGGGAAACCATCGCGGCAGCAGGGCGATCTCGACCGGCATTCGCGGAACCGCCCGCCAGGAGAGGACGCCGAACAGGGCCAGCAGGATGCGGGTGAAGACGTTGCAGGTCCCCGCCCCGCCGGCCGCCAGCAGGGCCGCCCGCGCCGCCGCCATGTGCGGCGCGGCCGGGTCGTCGCCGATGGTCTTCAGCGCGAAATAGGCCTTGACCGTGGCGCTCACGTCCAGGGCGCCGCCGCGATAGAGCGGCCAGCCGCCGTGCGCGCCCTGGGCCCGGCGCAGATAGGCGCCGATCCTGCGTTCGAGTTCGAGGTCGGGCGGCTCGCCCAGATAACTCCCCAGGAGAACATATTCGGCCGGAATGGTGGCGTCCGCCTCCAGCTCGAACACCCAGTGACCGTCCGCCCTCTGGCGGCTGAGCAGGGCGGCGGCGGCGCGGGCGACGGCGTCGTCGAGGGCGGCGGGGTGGCCGGGCGGTTCGGCGAAGGTGTAGGGCGTGGCATCGTCCATCCCGCGATCCTATCATGCGCCGCCGATGGCTTTGAAGGCCAGGGCGCCGGCCTTGCCGCCCGAGCGGATCGCCCCCTCGATGGTGGCCGGCAGGCCGGTGGCGGTCCAGTCACCGGCCAGGAAGAGGTTTTCGTAAGGCGTGGCGGCACCCGGCCGGCGGGCGTCCTGGTCCGGCGTCGCGGCGAAGGTGGCGCGGCGCTCCTTGACGATCTGCCACGGCGGCAGGTCGGAGCCCAGGCCATGGACGGCGGCGACGTCGCGCCAGATCAGGCGGGCCAGGGCTTCGCGATCCATGTCCGCCAGGGCGTCGGCGGCGCTCACCGTCACCGACAGGCGGCCGTCGAAGGCGAAGATCCATTGCGCCGTCCCGCCGATCACCCCGACCATCGGCGCCGCGCCGGGCGGCGCGTCCACCCGGAAATGGGCGTTGACGATGGCGCTGAAGCGGTCCGGCGCGACGAGGCCGGGAATGAGGTCGGCGGCGATCGGCGGCGGAACGGCGAGGATCACCGCGTCGGCCGGGCCCAACATCCGTTCGCCGTCGCCCAGGTGCAGCGCCGAGACGCGGCCGCCTTCGAAGGCGAGGGCGCGGAGGCGCCGGCCGAGATGGACCGCCGCGCCATGCCTCTCCAGCCACGCCAGGGCCGGGTCGATGAAGGCGGCCGAGAGGCTGGGGCGGGCGATGCGCGGGCGGTAGGCGCGCCCGCCCCGCGCCAGGCTTTCGCGAATCACCGCCCCGGCCAGCCGCGCCGAGGCGCCCGTGGGCTCGGTGTTGAGGGCGGCGAGCAGGAACGGTTCGAGCAGCCGCTCCCACAGCGGCCCGCCGCAGGCGATGACCTCATCGACGCGCCGGTCTCCCCGCGATCTCATCAGGGCGAGGAGGACCAGATAGTCGGCGGGGCGGGAGCCCGGTACGCGGCGGGAGGGGCTCAGCACCCACCAGGCCAGGGGTCCGAGGTTGGGTCGGATCGTCCAGCCTCGGCCGTGGCGGACATCATGGAAGGCGAAATGCGCCTCGTCCGGCCCGGCCAGGCGGTCTTGCGCCCCGATCGCCCGCAGATAGCGAAAGGTCGCCTGATTGCCCGACAGCACCAGGTGGTTGCCGTTGTCGATGGTCATGCCGAGGACCGGATCGACATAGGAGCGGCAGCGCCCGCCGGCCTGGGCGGCGGCTTCGATCAGTTCGACCTGGGCGCCGCGCTTGGCCACAGTCACCGCCGCCGAAAGGCCGGCCAAGCCGGCGCCGATGACATGGACTTTCCCGGCCCCATACCCTGGCCGCCTTCTGGACGTCACGCCAGCAGCCCGCGCCGCAGCACCAGCCACGCCAGCCGGCCCTTGCCGATCTTGACCCGCGCCCTGGGGGCGCTCCAGCCGGCCGCTTCCATCAGGGCGAGGATTTCGCCGTAGACCGCGCTCATCAGGCGCGGCGCGGCGAGCCGGCCGGCCGGCCGGGCCGCCAGGATGGCGTCGGCCTGGCGGTATCGGTCGTGAGCGGCGGCGGCGACGTGGCGGCAGGCGCGGTCGATGCCGGGGTGAGCCAGCACCTCGGCCGGTTCGCGGGTCTCGATTCCCGCCTGGGCGAGGGCTTCGGCGGGCAGATAGAGGCGGCCGATGGCGGCGTCCTCGTCCAGGTCGCGCAGGATGTTGGTGAGCTGCAGGGCGCGGCCCAGGTGATGGGCGAGGTCGCGGCCGGGTTGGTCCTCCATGCCGAACGCCCGCACCGACAGCCGCCCGACGGCGCTGGCCACCCGGTCGCAATAGAGGTCGAGCGTGTCGAAGGCCGGGGCGCGGATGGTCTCGTCCACGTCCATCTGTATCCCGTCGATGACGGCGAGGAGATCCGCCTTGCGCAGGCCGAAACGCCGCGTCGGCTCGACCAGGTCGGCCGTCCGCTCCCTCGCCTCGCCCAGGAAAAGAGCTTCCAGGTCGCGCCGCCAGGCGTCGAGGGCGGCGCGCCGCTCCTCCGGAGTGGGGCCTGGATCGTCGGCGATATCGTCCACTTGGCGGCAGAAACCGTAAATGGCGAACATCGCCGCCCGCTCGGCCGGCGGCAGCAGGCGCATGGCGGCGTAGAAGGAACTGCCGGAAGCCTGGTTCTGGGGGGCTTGGCTTCGCGGGTTGGCGGCGGCGCTCATCGCTCACCTATGCCTCAGCTTGGCGGCTCTGCCGAGCCCCAGCCGAGCGGCGGCCACGCCGGCGGCGCCCAGGAGCGTCAGGATGAACGCCTCGGCCTTGCGGTGATGAACCCGCTGACTCAAGGGGTCGCGGCGGGCCAGCCGCCGGTTCAGGCCGGCCGCCAGGGCGTGGATGACGCCGATCTCCAGGGCCAGGCGCGTATCCCGCGTCGCCGGCGCCAGCGGGCGGGCGCCGGCGATCAGGCCGCCGGTGCGCGCGGTCAGATCGGCCAGGACGCCGCGCAGGGCGCCGCTGGCCTTGTCGGACCCCAGCGCCTCCACCGGAACGCCGGCGGCGCCCATCAGATCGAGGGGGACATAGACCCGGCCGAGGTCGCGGTAATCCTTGCCGCAGTCCTGGACGTGGTTGATCACCTGCAGGGCGGCGCACAGGGCGTCGGAGGCCGGCCACAGGTCGCGGCTCTCGCCATGGACGTCGAGTACGAAGCGGCCCACCGGGGCGGCCGAATAGCGGCAATAGTCCATCAGGTCCGCCCAATCGGCGGTGCGGCTCTTCACCGCGTCGCGGCGGAAGGCCTCGAGAAGATCGAGAATGTGCCGGTCGGTCAGGCCGCGCTCGGCCAGGGCGCGGCGCAGAGCGACCGCCTCGGGGACCCCGTCATCGGCGCCGGTCAGCGACGATTCCACCGCCGCCAGCCGCGTCAGCTTGTCGGCCGGCGCGGCGGCCGGGTGATCGGCGATGTCGTCGGCCATCCGCGCCACCTTGTAGAAGGCCAGCACCACGGCCCGATGGCGCGCCGCGATGAGCCGCGAGGCGACCGGAAAGTTCTCGTCGCCATGGCCCTTGCCGGAGGCGAGGTCGGTCATGGCAAGGCCGCCGGGGCCGCCCCGGCCCCCTCCACCGCTTCGCGGTCCCCCTCCCCCAAGGGTGGAGGAGAGGATTGGCGGATCCTTTCGCTCTCTTCCCCCCTTGGGGGAAGTCCCGGCGAAGCCGGGGACGGGGGCTGCGGCCGGCCACGATGTTCGCCAATCGCGCCCCCCATGGCCTGCGCACGGCCCTTCCACATTCCTCCCCGCCCGCGCCACGCCTCCACCGCCGACCGGATGGTGAATAGGGCGTAGAGGGCGCCGATCGCCGGCAGGGCCACGCCCCACAGCGGCGAGCGGCGGTAGAAGCGCAGCAGCGGCTGGAAGGCGAACGCCATGGCCAACCACGCCGCCGCCCCGATCCACCGCGCCGGCCCGGCGCCGAAAAGAGCAATCAGCGGCGGGGCCAGGTAGACCAGGGCCATGGCCGCCACCGTTCCGGCCAGCGTCCACGGCGAAAAGCCCAGTTGTGCGTAGGCCGAGCGGGAGACCATGCGCCCGATCTGGCCGAGGGTCTCATAGGGCCGCAGGCTCGTCGCGCGGTCGGTCAGGCCGAGCGCGATTGGGCCGACCGCCTTCATCCGCGCCGCCAGGGCGCAGTCGTCGATGATCTCGCCGCGGATGGCCTCGATACCGCCGGCCGCTTCCAGCGCCTGGCGGCGGACCAGCATGCAACCGCCGGCGGCGCCCGCCGTCCGCCGGGCCGGGTCGTTCACCCAGGCGAAGGGGTAGAGCATGGCGAAGAAGAACACGAAGGCCGGGATCGCCAGCCGCTCGGCCCAGGTTTCCACGCTGAGCCTGGCCATCAGGGAGACCAGCACCAGGCGCCCGGCCTCGGCGCGTTCGATCAGCCGGCTCAGGTTGTCCGGCGCATGGGCGATGTCGGCGTCGGTGAGCAGCAGATAGTCGGCGGCGCCCGCCCGCTCGATCCCCTGGCTCACCGCCCACAGCTTGCCGGTCCAGCCGGCGGGAAGGGGCGTTCCGGCGACCACCTCCAGCCGGGCGTCGCCGCCCAGGCGCCGCGCCACATCGCCGGTGCCGTCGGCGCTGTTGTCGTCCACCAGGATCACCCGGAAGTCGCCGGGATAGTCCTGGGCGAGCAGGCTGCCGATCGAGCGGGCCACCACGTCGGCCTCGTCGCGGGCCGGGACGACGGCGGTGACGGCCGGCCAGGAGGCGGGCGCGACCGCCGGGGCTTCGCGGTCGTCGCGCTCCCGGACCAGCCAGAACATCCCCCGGCCGGCCAGGAGATAGAGCCAGGCCGCCAGAGCCAGGAGACTCAACCCCAGGAGCGCAGTCACGCGAGGTATCCGGCGGCGCGAAACCAGCCCAGGGCGTCCACCAGCGCCTCGCGGTAGGGTCGCGCCGAATAGCCCAGCTCCCGCTCCGCCTTGGCGCTGGTGAAATACATGGGGTGTCCGGCCATCTTCAGGGCGTCGCGGGTGACGAAGGGCGCCTTTCCGGTGAGGCTCGCCATCGCTTCGGCCGCCCAGGCCAGGGGATAGAGCGGCGCGATGGGCAGGCCAAGGGTGGGGGCGCGACGGTCGGTCAGCCCGGCGATGACCGCCAGCAGTTCGCGCAGGGAGGCGTTCTGGCCGCCCAGGATGTAGCGCTCGCCGATCCGGCCCTTCTCCATCGCCAGCACATGGCCGCGCGCCACATCGTCCACGTGGGCCAGGTTGAGGCCGGTATCGACGAAGGCCGGCATCCGCCCCATCGCCGCCTCGACGACGATCCGCCCGGTGGGCGTGGGCTTCACATCGCGCGGGCCGATGGGGGTGGAGGGATTGACGATTACCGCCGGCAGGCCGCGTTCGGCGACCAGGCGCTCGACCAGCCGCTCGGCCGCCACCTTGCTTTGCTTATAGGCGCCGATCCCTTCGCCGTCGGCGAGCGGCGCGGCCTCGTCGACCGAGGCGCCGCCGTCGCCGACGCGCAGGGTGGCGACGCTGCTGGTGTAAACGACCCGCTCCACCCCGGCGGCCAGGGCAGCTTCCATCACCGTGGCGGTTCCCTCGACGTTGGCGCGGACGATGTCGCCCGGATCGCGCGCCCACAGCCGATAGTCGGCGGCGACGTGGAAGAGGTAGCGCACACCGTCCAGGGCGCGGGCCATGGCGGTGGCGTCGGTCATGTCGCCAACGGCGACTTCCACGTCCAAATCTGCCAGATTGGCCCTCGAACTGGTCGCCCTGGCCAGCGCCCGCACCTCTAAGCCGCGCCCGCCCAAGGCCCGCAGCACCGCCGAGCCGACAAAGCCCGAACCCCCGGTGACGAGAACCCGATCGCCGGGTTGCAAATGGCTCATGGATCGGTCACGTCGCCGCCGTTGAACAGCCGTTCGATGTATTCATTGGCCCCGTCGATGTCGTCGGGGGATTTGAAGAGGCTTTTGGCGATCCCCAATCGTTTGCCGATGGGCTCAGTGTTGACGCGAACCAGCCTCGCCGCCGGCTTGCCGTTGCGGGCGATGACGATTTCGCTCTCGCGCCCGCTTTCGACATCGGCGATCAGGCGTGACAGATTCGTCTTGGCCTCCCGCACATTGTAGGTGGGCACTTCGAGCCTCCTGGCTGAGTGGTCAAGGTGACCGCGTGGGCGCCGTTTTTCAAGCGCCCCTCCGAAGGGAATGCACGGTCACCGAAACCCACCGAAACCCCCGAGCTGGGCGGCGTTGCGCCACCAAGATTTCCAAGCGGCGGGTCTCCTGTGACGCCCATCAGTCGGCGTCATCGGAAAGTCACCGCCAAGAAAAATACAAATAGGGCGATGAGGGGCGACAATACGTGCGACACTGCCCGTTGGTTTGGCGAGCCGATCGCCGGCGAGAGAGTCTCGACTTGTCCTCGAGCAAAGGAAAATCGATGTCGCGGTTTCAACGGGCTTTCGGTATGGCGCTTCTCGGCGCGGCCCTCGCCCTTTCGGCCGCGCTTCCGCTGGGCGCCGCCGCCGCTCCGCGGCCGGTGGATATTATTTACAACTTCACCGCCGGCGCCGATGGCGCGTCTCCTGGCGGCGGCCTCATCCGGGACACGGCGGGCAATTTCTACGGCACGGCCGCCCAGGGCGGCAACGGCGGTTTTCTTTCCGGTTGCGGCGTCGTCTTCAAGCTCAGCCCCCTCGGCGCCGTGACCACGCTCTATGCCTTTACCGACGGCATTCCCGGCGGGCGGGATGGCTGCGATCCAGAGGGCAAATTGATCGTGGACGCGGCGGGAAACCTGTACGGCACGACCTCCGCCGGCGGCGCCGATGTCCAAGGCGTGGTGTTCAAGTTGACGCCGGGCGGCGAGGAAACCGTGCTCCATTTCTTCAGGTTTGCAGGCGATGGGTCGGGCCCGCTCGCCGGCCTGACCATGGACGCGGCCGGCAATTTCTACGGCACGACCGATTTCGGCGGCCCGTCAAACCGGGGCACGGTCTTCAAGGTCGCGCCGGGCGGGCACGAGACCGTGCTCCATGCCTTCACCGGCGGCGCCGACGGGTCTATTCCGACGGGCGGCGTGATCATGGACAAGCACGGCAATCTCTACGGTGATACCCTCGGCGGCACGATTTTCAAGATCACGCCCAACGGCAATTTTTCGGTGTTACATTCTTTCACCGGCGGCGCCGATGGAAGCGCCCCGCAGGGCGGCTTGATCATGGACAAGCAGGGCGCCCTCTACGGAACGACGACGAAAGGCGGCGGCTCGTGCGATTGTGGCGTTGTGTTCAAGCTCACGCCGGACGGTACGGAGACGGTGCTGCATACCTTCACCGGTCGCTCCGATGGCGCCGACCCCACGAATAGTCTGATCATGGACAGGCAGGGTGTCCTCTACGGCGTCACCCATGGCGGCGGCAGATTCCACCTCGGGACAGTCTTCCAGCTTTCGCCCGATGGGACCGAGACCGTCCTGCACAGCTTCGCCGGATCTCCCGATGGGGCATCTCCCAAAACAAGCCTGATCCTGTCCATGAACAAGCTCTACGGCACGACCAGCCAAGGCGGGACGGGCGGTTGCAATGGCGGTTGCGGCGTCGTGTTCGAGGTCAGGCGGGCAAAATAGCCACCGGCGCGGACGCCTGACGCGGCGATCCGCTCCCGACTCATTCCAAGGGGAAATCGATGTCACGAATTCAGCGGGGTTTCGGCAAGGCGCTCCTAGGCGCGGCGCTCGCCCTTTCGGTCGCGCTACCGCTCACGGCCGGCGAACGTCGGGTGGATATTCTCTATAATTTCACGGGCGGCGCCGATGGCGCGGTTCCCTCCGCCGGCCTCGTCAGGGACGCGGCGGGAAATTTCTACGGCGCCGCCGGCGGGGGCGGCGGGGCTTGCGGTTGCGGCGTCGTCTTCAAGCTCAGCCCTCAGGGCGTGGAGACCACGCTCCATACCTTTGCCGGCGGGAGCGGTGGCCGCAGACCCAATGGCGCATTGGTCGCGGACGCGGCGGGAAACCTTTACGGCACGACCAAACTTGGCGGCGCCCATGATTTCGGTGTCGTCTTCAAGTTGACGCCGGGCGGCGCGGAAACCGTGCTCCACGCTTTCGCCGGTGGAAGCGATGGCGAACGCCCGCGGGCCGGCCTGGCGATGGACGGCGCCGGCAATCTCTACGGCGCGACCTTCGCCGGCGGCGCATCCGACCTCGGCACCGTCTTCAAGCTCGCGCCGGACGGGACCGAGACCGTGCTCCATGCCTTCACCGGCGGCGCCGATGGCACCAATCCGAACGGCGGCCTGATCGTGGACGAAAAGGGCGCCCTCTACGGCGCCACCTTCTCCGACCAGGGAGGCCACGGTGCGATTTTCAAGATCGCGGCCGGCGGCCATTTTTCGGTGCTCCATTCTTTCACCGGAGGCGCCGATGGAACCAGGCCGCATGGCGGCGTGATCATGGACCCGCAGGGTAACCTCTACGGAACCACGCTCTTCGGCGGCGCAAAGGGGTGCGCGTCCGGTTGCGGCGTGGTGTTCAAGCTCGCGCCGGATGGCGCGCTGACGGTGCTGCACAGCTTCACCGGCGCTCCAGACGCCCGGTCCCCCGAGGACAGCCTGGTCATGGACGGGCAGGGAAATCTCTTCAGCGCCACCGAGGACGGCGGCAATTTCAACCGCGGGGCCGTTTTCGAGATTTCGCCGGATGGGACCGAGGCCGTCGTGCATAGCTTCGCCGGGTCTCCCGGCGGCAAACACCCTCAGGGGAGCCTGCTCCTTTACATGAACAAGCTCAATGGGGTGACCGCCGCCGGCGGGACCGCCGGCGGCTGCCAGGCCGGCTGCGGCACCGTGTTCGAGGTAAGGAAGGCAAAATAGCCGGCGGCGCGGGCGCCTGGCGGAGGCGCCTACCCCTTGAGCACCGCCTCGAACTGCTCCAGCGCCCAGTCGATCTGACCCTCGGTAATGATCAACGGCGGGGCGATGCGGATGGTGTGATCGTGGGTCTCCTTGGCCAGGACGCCGCGCGCCTGCAGGGCCTGGCAGTAGGCGCGGGCGCCGCCGGCCTCGGGGTGCAGTTCGACGGCGATCATCAGGCCGCGGCCGCGCACTTCCTTGATCGCCTGGCCCTGGATCGACGCGAGGCCGGCGGCGAGGCGCTCGCCCTGGACGGCCGCGTTGTCGATCATGCCTTCCTCGACCAGAACCTTCAGCGCCATGCGGGCCACCGCGCAGCCGAGCGGATTGCCGCCGAAGGTGCTGCCGTGTTCGCCCGGTTTCAGCACCCCCAGCACCTCCTTGTTCGAGAGCACCGCCGACACCGGATAGAAGCCGCCCGACAGGGCCTTGCCGATCAGGGTCAGGTCGGCCTCGATCCCCTCGTGCTCCTCGGCCAGCAGCTTGCCGGTGCGCCCCAGGCCGGTCTGGATCTCGTCGAGGATGAGGATGACGTCGTGGCGGGTGCACAGTTCCCGCGCCGCCTTGAGATAGCCGGCCGGCGGGATGATCACCCCGGCCTCGCCCTGAATCGGTTCGACCAGGAAGGCGACGGTGTTCGACGTGATCGCCGCTTCCAGCGCCGCCGCGTCGCCGTAGGGAACGACCGTGAAGCCGGGGGCGAAGGGCCCGAAGTCGGCCTTGGCCGTCGGATCGGTGCTGAAGCCGACCACGGTGAGGGTGCGGCCGTGGAAATTGTCGGCGCAGACGACGATCTCGGCCGCTCCGGCCGGCACGCCCTTGACCTGATAGCCCCATTTGCGGGCCACCTTGAGCGCGCTTTCCACCGCCTCCACCCCGGTGTTCATCGGCAGCACCGAGTGGGAGCGGGTGAGGGTGGCCAGCTCCTCGTAGAAGAGGCCGAGCTGGTCGTTGCGGAAGGCGCGCGAGGTGAGGGTCAGGCGGCCGGCCTGGGCGATCATCGCCTCCAGGATCCTCGGGTGGCAATGGCCCTGGTTGACCGCCGAATAGGCCGACAGGCAGTCGAGGTAGCGGCGCCCCTCCACGTCCCACACATGGACGCCCTCGCCGCGGGTGATGACCACGTCCAGCGGCTTGTAGTTGCGCGCGCCGTATTCGGCTTCCAAAGCCAGATAGTCGGGGCGGGGGGCGGCTGACGAGGCTTCCGGCACGGTCATGGTCATGGCCCCTTTACCCCGCCACGAGTTCCGCCCGCGCCGGCGCCTGGGTCATGGCGCCCGCGCTCATCTGGTCCAGCCGCAGGGTCATGCAGTAGGCCCCGCCGCCCGACAGGATGAACGGCGCCAGATCGATCCCCAGCACCTCATAGCCGCGCGCGACCAGTCGATCGCGCAGGGCCTCGCCCGGCATGGCCATGATCACGGTCTTGTCCAGGCAGACCGCGTTGACGCAGAAGGCCGCCGCGTCCTCGTCCGTCGCTTCGATCAGCAGGTCGGCCGGCACGATGTCGCGCAGCCGCGCCAGGGCCTCATCGGTAAGCGCCCGCGGGTAGTAGAGGATTTCCCCGCCGCTCAGGGGGCAGAAACAGGTGTCGAGGTGATAGAACTGGTCGGTCGCCAGGGGCAGGTGGACGACCTGCTGGCCGAAATAGTCGGCGATGATGTCCGCCGACCCCGGGCTCGAGCGCGGGCCGCTCCCCACCCAGAAGAGGCCCCGCGTGGCGTCCCAGATACAGTCGCCGGCCCCTTCCTGGAAACCGCCTTCGATCTGCGTGACCTCGGTCAGCAGCCCCTGCGCTTTCAGAGCCTCGAAGGCCGCCAGGAAATACGGCTCCTCGCCCCGACGTTCGGGGTGGCGGAACCGCGCCGCCAGAACCTTGCCGTCCAGAACGATGCCGGCGTTGGCCGGAAACACCATATCCGGCAAGCCGGCCACGCCGCCGATCGTGCGTACCGTAGCGCCGCTTTTTTCCAGAGCGGCGCGCAATGCCGCCGAGCCCGCCAGCGCGGCCCGGCGATTGGCCTCGGGGTTCGCGTCCCACACATTGGGCCGCATCCACGGGTTGATCTGATAGGCGACATCGTATTGCGCCGCGTCGGTCATCAGATAGGTGGGTCGCGCGTTCATGGGAAAACCTCTTGGCCGGTGGGGAGTCGTTTCCAGTTAGCCAAGAGATGCCAGCGCCGCCGGCCAACGGAAAGGCGCCGAATGCCTCGCTTTTGTCGGAAAGATTGACTATTTGTCGATTTTCGCTGGCGATTTGCCATATGGCGTTTAACGGGTGACGGGTGGACGAGACCGACCGCAAGCTGATCGCGCTTCTTCGGGCCAACGCCCGCGCCCCGGTCGCCGCCCTGGCCAAGGCCCTGAATGTCTCGCGCGGCACGGTGCAGAACCGCCTGGATCGGATGACCGCCCGCGGCGACATCGCCGGCTTCACCGTCAAGGCCCGCGCCGAGAGCGAGGCCAGCCGCGTGCGCGCCATCATGGCCATCGCCATCGAGGGCGAGGGCGAACGCTCCGGCGCCGTTCTGCGCGCCCTGCGCGGCTTTCCCCAGGTGGAGCGGGTGCATATGACCAACGGCCGGTGGGACATGATCGCCGAACTCAACACCGAAAGCCTGGCCGCCTTCAGCGCCGCCCTGGACGCCATCCGCGCCATCGATGGCGTCTCGGCCACCGAAACCAGCTTGCTGCTGACCACCCATCGGATGTAGCCGCGCGCCTTCCCGACGCTTTTCCGCGCGGGAAACGCGCCCTTTTGGCGATGAGGGCTTGGCAAGAGCGAAGAATGCGCCATTGTCCCTCTCTACCGGCGCGCCGCCTCTTCCCGCCGCGCGCCATAGCAGGGAGCTAGAAGACACCATGGCGGACACCGCCCCGAAGAAACCCAATGGCCTGCAGAAGGTTCTGCAACCCTCACCGGAACTGGCCGCCGTCGTCGGCTCGGCCCCCCTGTCGCGGGGCACGGTGGTGTCCAAGATGTGGGCCTACATCAAGACGCACAAACTGCAGAACCCCGCCAATAAACGTGAAATCATCGCCGACGCCAAGCTGAAACCCGTGTTCGGCGGCAAGGACAAGGTCGATATGTTCGAGATGAACAAGCACCTCGCCAAGCATTTGAAGTAGGGGCTTCTCCACAGCGCCCCTCCCCCATGCGGGGAGGGGTTGGGGGTGGGGGTGCATCAACGTGAAGCGCCGGGGAGACACCCCCCGTCCGGCGCTCACGCGCCACCTTCCCCCGCAAGGGGGGAAGGAATCCATCCGCCCCTCATAGATTGGTTCTTACTTTCAAGAGTTCCGGAAAGAACGAGGCGTCCAGGGCCTTGACGAGGTAGCTCACGCCGCCGCTGCCGCCGGTCCCCGCCCGGTAGCCGATGATTCGCTCAACCGTCTTCATGTGGCTGAACCGCCATTGTTGGAATCGATATTCAAGATCGACCAGCTTTTCGGCCAGCTCATAGAGATCCCACGCCCCTTCCGGATCGCGGTAGATGGCCAGCCACGCCGCCTCCACCTCGGCGCTGGCGACATAGGCGCCCCGCCAGTCGCGCTCCACGCGGTCGGCCGGAATGGCGTAGCCGCGCCGCGCCAGCAGGCGCAGGGTCTCGTCGTAGAGGCTGGGCGCCGCCAGCATGGCCTTCAGCGCCGCGTGAACCGCGCCATCCGGTTCGTGGACCCGCAGATGGGCCCCGTCCTTGGCCCCCAGAATGAAGTCGAGCAGCCGGTACTGATAGGACTGGAACCCCGAACTCTGTCCCAGGAACGGCCGGATGCGGCTGTATTCGCTGGGGGTCAGGGTGGCCAGCACGTCCCACGACTGGATCATCTGGGCCTGGATGCGGCTCACCCGGGCGATCATCTTCAGCGCCGGCCCGAGGTCGTCGCCCCTGATGTGGTCGCGGGCCGCCGACAGCTCATGCAGCGACAGCTTCATCCACAGCTCCGAGGCCTGATGGATGACGATGAACAGCAGTTCGTCGTGCTGATCGGACCTCGGCGCCTGGGCCGACAGAATCTGGGGGAGCCGCAGATAGTCCCCGTAGCTCAAGTCGGGGCGCGGGTGGGGGGTGGGGGGATCGCCGTCGGTGTCGGTCATGGAGAGCCTTTTGCGCATCGCCGCCGATCGTTTAGCCTTTCAGGATCGGACCGCCTCGGTCAAGGTGTGCTTGACAGCGCGCGCGTAAGGAAACGAGAGTGATCACAGTCTCGAAATCCATCGACTAGGTCCGCCCATTGCCCTCGCCGAGCCCCATCGCCGCCCCGGATGAAGCGCGGGCTTTCCTGGCGGCCAATCCCCAGATCGAATTCGTCGAGCTCGTCTTCACCAATCTTTCCGGCGTGCCGCGCGGCAAGCGGCTGCGCCGCCACGAGCTGATGGCGGTCTATGAACAGGGGCGGTTTCTGCCCGGCTCGATCCTGGTCTGCGACATCACCGGCCGCGATTGCGAGGGGACGGGCCTGGTGTGGGCGGACGGCGACGCCGACCGCCTCGCCTGGCCGGCGCCGGGGACCCTGGTTCCCGCGCCCTGGCTGGGGGCGGACACGGCCCAGGTCATCGCCTCGCTCTACGAGCTCGACGGGACGCCCAACGATCTCGATCCCCGCCATGTCCTGCGCCGCGTTGTGGATCGCTTCGCCGCCGACGGCCTCACTCCGGTCGTCGCCTGCGAGCTGGAATACTATCTGGTTGACGCCCGGCGCACGGCGAGCGGCGGGGTCGAACTGGCCGGCGCGGCGGCGACCGGCGAGCGGCCGACCCAGCACGGGGTCTATGGCCTGCGCGAACTGGAGGACTTCGCCCCCTTCCTGCGCGAGCTGTGGGCCTGCGCCGACGCGCAGGGCGTGCCGCTCGAAGGCGCCATCGCCGAATACGCCCCCGGTCAACTGGAACTCACTTTGCGCCACGGCCCCGACGCCCTGCGCGCCGCCGACGAGGCGGCGATGTACAAGCGCATCGCCAAGGGCGTCGCGCCTCGCCACGGCTGCGAGGCTACCTTCATGGCCAAACCGTTCGCCGAGCGGGCCGGCAGCGGCCTGCATCTGCACGTCAGCGTCAATGACGCGACGGGCGCCAACATCTTCGCCAGCGACGACCCGGCCGGGGCGCCGCCGCTGCGCCACGCGGTCGGCGGCCTCAAGGTCGGGATCGCCGAGGCCATGGCCATCTTCGCCCCCAACGCCAATTCCTATCGGCGGTTTCGCGCCAACTCCTACGCCCCGGTCGCCCCCACCTGGGGGGTGAACAACCGCACCGTCTCCCTGCGGGTGCCGGCCGGCCCGCCGGCCTCGCGCCACATCGAGCACCGCGTCGCCGGGGCCGACGCCAACCCCTATCTGGCCCTGGCCGCCCTTCTGGCCGGCGTCCACCATGGCCTCACCCGCGCCATCGACCCCGGCCCGCCGGTCGAAGGCGACGGCTACGCCGCCGCGGCGGCCATGGACCAACGCCTGCCCGCCACCTGGTTCGCCGCCCTCGACGCCTTCGAAGCCTCGACGGTCCTGCGCGATTATCTGGGCGAGCGGTTCGTGACCATGTTCGCCAAGGTCAAACGCCTCGAACAGGACCGCTTCTTCGAGGTCGTCTCGCCGCTGGACTACGACTGGTATCTGAAGAACGCGTGATGGGCGCCGGCCGATGATCCCCCGCCGCTCCCTGCTCGCCGGCCTGGGCGCCGCCGCCGCCGGCCTGACCCTCGACGCCTGCGCGCCCAAGGGAAGGATCGGCCCCAATGGCGAGGAACAGAAGCTCAACCTCTACAACTGGGACACCTATACCGGAAAGACTACCCTGGCCGACTTCAAGGCGGCCACCGGCATCGCCGTCAGGATGAGCCTGTTTTCCACCAATGACGAACTGTTCGCCAAGCTCAAGGCGGGCAATCCCGGTTTCGACGTCATCGTGCCCTCCAACGAGTTCGTCACCCGCATGCGGATCGCCGACATGCTGATGCCGCTGGATCTGGCCAAGATTCCCAACCGGGCCAATCTGCTGCCGGCCTTCCAGAGCGTCCCGTTCGACCCCGGCCGCCACTATTCCATGCCCTACACCTGGCTGGTGCTCGGCATCGGCTACCGCAAATCGAAGATGGACGGCGTGCCCGACAGTTGGAAATGGGTGATGGATAGCGACCGCTACAAGGGTCGCATCGGCCTTTTCTCCGAGGCCGACGACCTGATCGAACTGGGGGCGAAATATCTGGGCTATTCGGTGCGCCACATCCCCCTTCCGGTCATCGACCAGGTGGCCCGCATGTATATCCGGCAGAAGCCCAACATAAAGATCTTCCACCATGACGAGGGCCAGGATCTTCTGCTGTCGGGCGATATCGACATCGTCATGGAATATAACGGCGATATCGCCCAGGTGATGACCGAGGATTCCGATCTGGACTTCGTGGTGCCGCGCGAAGGCAGCATCCTCAATTCCGACTGCTTGTGCATCCCCAGGGGAGCGCCACGCCCCGACAACGCCCATCAGTTCATCAACTTCCTCCTGAACGGCAAGGTCGGCGCCGAGGTCTACGGCACCATCAAATACCCCACCCCCAACGCCGCCGCCCTGGCCCTGATGCCGGCCAGCTATCGCGACAACCCGGTGATCTTCCCGCCGGCCGCGGTTATGGCCAAGTGCGAATACGCCGACTTCGAGGGCCTGGACCGCGCCCACCTCTACGACGAAACCGTCACCCGGATCTTCGCGGCGTGAGGGTGGATCCCCACCATGGATGAATCTTGGAAACGCGCCAAGGCCGTCTTCGCGACCCTCGGCGTCCCCCCCCTCTTCTGGCTTATCGCTTTCTTCCTGGTCCCGCTGGGGATCATCTGGGCCTACAGCTTCGGCGACAACGCCAGCCTCACCCGCATCGCGATCGACGGCACCCTGGCCAACTACGCCCACGCTCTTCGGCCGCTCTATCTGGGAATCATCTTCAAGTCCGTGTGGTTCGCGGGCCTGACCACCGTCCTGTGCCTGGTCGTCGGCTTTCCGGTCGCCATCGCCATAACCTTCGCCCCGGAGAAGACCAAGGTGTGGCTGCTGCTGCTGATCATGCTGCCGTTCTGGACCAATCTGCTCATCCGCACCTACGCCCTGATGGCGGTGCTGCGCGACGAGGGCTACATCAACGTCGGCCTTGGCTTCCTGTGGGGCGGCGCCAGCCATGTCGGCGCCCTCTTTGGCCATCCCCTGGCGCCCTTCCAGCCGCTGGAGCTGCTGCACAACAATTTCGCCGTCGTCTTTGGCCTGGTCTATGTCCAGCTTCCGTTCATGGTCCTGCCCCTCTACGCCGCCCTCGACCGCCTTGACCGCTCCCTCCTGGAAGCCAGCCTCGACCTGGGGGCGGGGCATCTGACCACCTTCGCCCGCGTGGTCGTTCCCCTGGCCATGCCGGGCATTGTCTCGGGTGTCTTGATCACCCTCATCCCCTCCATCGGCGCCTATCTCACCCCCGACCTGCTGGGCGGCCCCGACAGCCAGATGATCGCCAACATCATCGAGCGCCAGTTCAAGAGCGCCAACGACTGGCCGTTCGGCGCCGCCCTGTCGTTCCTCCTGATGTACATGACCTTCGTGGCCATCGCCGTCCAGGCCATGGTGGCGCGAGGCCGCAAGAAGGCCGGGCCATGAACGGGCGTGCGCCCGCCGCGCCGCCCGGGCCGCTGGAATACCTGCGCCGCTGGCCGATCCGCGCCTGGCTGGCCCTGGTCGCCCTCTTTCTCTACGCGCCGCTGATCACCCTGATGGCGTTCAGCTTCAACGACAGCCGGCGCAACATCGTCTGGCGCGGCTTCACCCTGAAATACTACGCCCAGACCTTCGCCGACTCCGACCTGATAATCGCCTTCGGCAATTCCCTGACCATCGCCGCGGTCTCCACCCTTTTCAGCGTAATCCTGGGAGCGCTGACCGCCCTCTTGCTATGGCGCTTTCGCTTCCCCGCCAAGCCGGCGCTGGAAGGCGCCCTGGCCCTGCCGATCGTGGTGCCGGAGATCTGCATGGGCGTGGCCATGCTGGTCTTCTTCACCCAGGTCCTGCCCTGGCCCACCGACCTGATGTGGCCGCTGAACCTGGGGGCCATCATCATCTCCCACATCTCCTTCTCGTTCAGTTTCGTGGCCATCGTCATCCGCGGCCGCCTAGCCTCGTTCAATCGCGACTTGGAGGAGGCGGCGCGCGATCTGGGGGCGGGCGAGTGGCGCATCTTCCGCGACATCCTCATTCCCCACATGCGGCCGGGCCTGCTGGCCGGGGCGCTCCTGGCCTTCACCCTCAGCCTCGACGACTTCGTCATCACCTTCTTCACTTCGGGGCCGGACACGACGACCTTCCCGGTCAAGGTCTATTCCATGGTCCGCTTCTCGGTCACCCCGGAGGTCAACGCCGCCTCCACCATCCTCATCGTCCTGACCGTCGCCCTCACCGCCCTGGCCCTGCGCCTGCAGGGCGCCGACGCGGCGCGGGCCGAGACCGGCGAAGGCCTGATCCCATGAATGCACAGCCCAGGACCATCATCCGCTTCGAGAACGTCACCAAACGCTTCGGCAAGGTGACGGCCGTCGATGACGTCACCCTGTCCATCGACGAGGGGGAATTCTTCGCCCTGCTGGGCCCCTCCGGCTGCGGCAAGACCACCCTTCTGCGGATGCTGGCCGGCTTCGAGACCCCCACCGAGGGCCGCATCCTCATCGACGGCGAGGATGTCAGCCGCACCTCGCCGAACCGGCGGCCGGTGAACATGGTCTTCCAGTCCTACGCCGTCTTTCCGCACATGAGCGTCGCCGCCAACGTCGGCTACGGCCTGATGGTGGACGGCGTCGGCGCGGCCGAGCGCGGGCGCCGCGTCGAGGAGGCGCTCAGCCTCGTCAAGCTCGACGGCCTTGGCGCGCGTAAGCCAGACCAGCTTTCAGGCGGCCAGCGCCAGCGCGTCGCCCTGGCCCGCGCCCTCGTCAAACGCCCCCGCGTCCTGTTGCTGGACGAGCCCCTGTCGGCCCTCGACGCCAAACTGCGCGAGGCGATGCGGTCCGAACTGGCCCAGCTCCAGGAGAAGGTCGGCGTCACCTTCCTCTTCGTCACTCACGACCAGGACGAGGCCCTGGCCATGGCCAGCCGCTGCGCGGTGATGAACCGGGGCCTGTTGCAACAGGTGGCGACACCCAGCGACCTCTATGAATTTCCCACCTCCCGCTTCGTCGCCGACTTCATCGGTTCGGTGAATCTGTTCGAGGGGCGCCTGGTGGTCGATGAGCCGGATCACGCCGTGGTCGAGACGCCCGAGCTGGCCTGCCGCGTCTTTCTCGACCACGGCGTCACCGGCGCCCACGAGGCCACGGTCTGGGCGGCCCTGCGCCCGGAGAAGATCGAACTGCACAAGCGCGGCGAGGGGAGGGCGCCGCCCGCCCTGGAGGACACGCCGGCCGGGCACAACCTCGTCGCCGGCGTCATCCGGCAGATATCCTACCTCGGCAGCGAGTCGGTCTATGAGGTCGAACTGGAGGGCGGCCGGCGGGTCCGCGTGCTGCGCTCGAACCTGACCCGCCGCGACCAGGAGGACTTCACCTGGGACGAGCCGGTGTGGCTGGCCTGGCACGCCTGCTCGCCGGCGATTCTGCTTTCCTGACCGGCGCGGCCCCATTAGGGTCAGACTGTGATCGCAGAACATTCGATGAAAGAACCCGACGTGACCCTCCGCAACCACGATATCGCCGAACTGCGCCGCCTCGACGTGGCCCACCATCTGCCTGCCCAGGCCGACTACGCCCTCATCCGCGATATGGGCGGCAGCCGGATCATCACCCGCGCCGACGGCTGTTTCATCCACGACGGCGACGGAAACGCCCTCCTCGACGCCATGGCCGGCCTGTGGTGCGTCCAGGTGGGGTACGGCCGCGAGGAGCTGGCCAAAGCCGCCTATGAGCAGATGTGCGAACTGCCCTACTACAACACCTTCTTCAAGACCGCCGCGCCGACCACCGTCCGCCTGGCCGCCAAGATCTCCGAGCTTCTGGGCGGTAATCTTTCCCATGTCTTCTTCAACAATTCCGGCTCCGAAGCCATCGACACGGTCCTGCGCCTCGCCCGTTACTACTGGCAGGTGAAGGGAGAGCCAAAACGCAGCGTGATCATCTCCCGCGTCAACGGCTACCACGGTTCGACCATCGCCGGGGCGAGCCTGGGCGGCATGAAGGCCATGCACGATCAGGGCGGCCCCTGGGTTCCCGGCATCGAGCACGTCATGCAGCCCTACCCCTTCGGCGAGGGCTTTGGCGAAGACCCCGGCGCCTTCGCCGAGCGCGCCGCCGAGGCCATCGAACAGCGCATCCTGCAGGTTGGCCCGGAAAACGTGGCCGCCTTCATCGGCGAACCGGTTCAGGGGGCCGGCGGGGTGATCGTTCCGCCGGAGGGCTACTGGCGGCGCGTCGAGGCCATCTGCCGCAAATACGGCATCCTGCTCATCTGCGACGAGGTGATCTGCGGCTTCGGGCGCCTGGGATCCTGGTTCGGCTTCCAGCACTACGGCGTCGCCCCCGATCTGGTTTCCATGGCCAAGGGCCTGTCCTCCGGCTACCTGCCGATCTCGGCGGTGGGGGTGGCCGATCACATCGTCGAGACCCTGCGCGAGGCGGGCGGCGACTTCGTCCACGGCTACACCTATTCGGGCCATCCCACCTGCGCCGCCGTCGCGCTCAAGAACATCGAGATCATGGAGCGCGAAGACCTCGTCCGCCGCACCGCCGAGGAGACCGGCCCCTATCTGGCCCGCGGCCTGGCGGACCTCGCCGATCACCCCCTGGTCGGCGAGACCCGTTCCCTGGGCCTGATCGGCGCGGTGGAGATCGTCTCGCGCAAGGGGACCAATGAGCGCTTCGGCGGCGCGCCCGGAACCGCCGGCCCCATGGTGCGCGATCTCTGCATCGACAACGGCCTGATGATCCGCGCCGTCCGCGACACCCTGGTCATGAGCCCGCCCCTGGTCATCAGCCGCGCCGAGATCGACCAGATGCTGGGAATCGTCCGCCGATCGCTCGACGCGGCGGGAGGGATGTTGCGGGAGAAATTCCCACAATGAAGCGAAGTCTGACCCTATCCCTCCGCCCACCGGCCGCGGCCGATCAGGCCCATGCCATCGGCGATGTCGGAGGCGATCGCCCGGCGCAGGCCGTCGGCGTCGCGCCCCTCGATGGCGGTAAGCGCGATGCGGTGCTGATCGACGAGGTTGGCGGTGCCGTAGCGGCCGTAGACCACGCGCATGAAGGGGCCGAACCGCAGCCACAGGGTCTCGATCAGGCGGTTCAGGGTGGGCCGGACACTGGCGCGGTAAATATTGAAATGAAAGGCGAAATTGCACTCCATATAGGCGATCACGTCGCCGCGCTCGATGGCCCCGTCCAATTGAATGTCGATCTCGCGCAGGCGCCGAAGGCGCGCCGCGTCGATATGGGGAAGCGCCTGGACCGCGGCCTCCGGCTCCAGCAACAGGCGGCACTCCAGCAGGTCGGTGAACCGCGCCTCGCTCATGGGCGGAACCTCGATCTTGCGCTTGGAGCGGATCTCCACCGCCCCTTCCGCCGCCAGGCGGCTGAGCGCATCGCGCACCGGCATCTGGCTGACGCCCAGCTCCAGGGCCAGGCCGCGGGTCGAAAGGCCTATTCCCGGCACGATCTTGCCGGTGATCAGCCGCCGCCGCAGTTCCTCATAGACGCTGGCGTGCAGCAGCGGCTCGCCGGCGACCTGGCCGGCCTCGTCGCTTACCTTGGCGTTGGTCGATGACCTGGGCATGGGTCCAGCGTGGATCGAGGATTGACGTGGGCGGGCGCGCCGCGTGATCCTACTGCGATCACACGCGAGAACGCCAGGGGACGATGTCAAGTGCCTGAATTAAAAGAATGGATTGAAGCGCGCGCGATCACCGAGGTGGAATTTCTGATCCCCGACATGAACGGCGTGTTGCGCGGCAAGGTCTTGCCGGCGGCCAAGCTGTTGCAATCGGAGCGCGACGGCTCGCTGCGCCTGCCCAGCAGCGTCTTTTCGGTGACCGTCACCGGTGAATACGCCGGGGCCGACGACGACGAGGAGACCTACCAGGATCCGGACATGGTGCTGCGTCTGGACGCGGCGACCCTGTGCGTCGCGCCGGGCCTGAAGACCCCCACCGCCTTCGTGTTCGCCGACGGCCACCACCTCGATGGAACGCCCTGGGCCTCCTCGCCGCGCCAGGTGCTGAAGGCGGTGATCGAGCTTTACCGCGCCCGCGGCTGGCGCCCGGTGGTGGCGCCGGAGATCGAGTTCTACCTGACGGCGGTGAATCCAGACCCCGATCTGCCCCTCACCCCGCCGGCGGGCCGCTCGGGGCGGCCGGAGACGTCCCCCCAGCCCTACGGCCTGGAAGCGATCAACGAGTTCGAGGACGTGGTGGACGCCATCTACGAATATTCCGAGATCGCGAGCCTGAACGTCGACACCATGATCCACGAGTCCGGCGCCGCCCAGCTCGAGATCAACTTCATCCACGGCGACCCGGTGTCGCTCAGCGATCAGGTGCTGGTGTTCAAGCGCATCGTCCGCCAGGTGGCGCTGGCTCACGGCGTCTATGCGACCTTCATGGCCAAGCCGATGGAGAGCCAGCCGGGCAGCGCCATGCACTTGCACATCTCGGTGGTGGGGGAGGGGGACGGGGTCAATCTGTTCGCCGGCGACGACGGGGCCGACAGCGCCATGTTTCGCCATTTCGTCGCCGGCCTGCAGAAATACCTGCCGCAGATCGCGCCGCTGTTCGCCCCCAACGTCAATTCGTTCCGGCGCATGCGCCCCAGCCACAGCGCCCCGATCAATGTCCAGTGGGGGCGGGACAACCGCTCCTGCGGCCTGCGCGTGCCGATCTCCGATCGGGATCACCGGCGCATCGAGAACCGCCTGCCGGGGGCCGACGCCAACCCCTACCTGGCCATGGCGGCGGCGCTGATCGCCGGCTACCTCGGGATCGAGGAGGCGGTCGAACCCGCCGCCCAGGTCACCGGCAACGCCTACCATCACCCGCGCACCCTGCCCAAGACGCTGGAGGAGGCGCTGGAGCGGTTCGGGGCCTGCGAGCCGGTGCGCGCCCTCCTGGGCGAGCCATTCTTCCGCGCCTTCGCCGCCATCAAGGAGGCGGAGCTGGAGGCCTTCCAGGGCGTGATCAGTTCCTGGGAGCGCGACCACCTGCTGCTGAAGGTCTGAGCGTGACCTTCAACGGCGGTTTGAACATGGCGGGCTCCTACTATGTGGCGACCGCCCATCCGGCGCCCGCCCATCCGCGCCTCACCGAAGAGATCGACGCCGACTTGGTGGTGGTGGGCGGCGGCTGCACAGGCCTCTCCGCCGCCCTTCACGCCGCCGAGCGCGGCCTGTCGGTGGTGGTTCTCGAGGGCGGCAAGGTCGGCTGGGGGGCGTCCGGGCGCAATGGCGGCCAGATCATCCCGGGCCTGCGCAAAGGCGCGGTGGAGCTGGTCCACGCTTATGGCCGCGAACGCGCCAAGGCGTTGTTCGATCTCTCGCTGGAGGCAAGGGGCCTCGTTCTCGAACTGATAGAGCGCCACAACATCGATTGCGACCTCAAGACAACCGGCCATCTGCTGGCCGCCGTGAAGCCCTCCGACCTGCGTCACATGGAGGCCGAGGCTGAGTGCCTGGCGACGGCGATGAACTATGGGGATGCCGATCTGCTGTCGGCGGCCGAGGCGCGGGACCAGGTCGATGCGCCTTACGCGGGCGGCCTGTTGGATCGCGGCGGCGGCCACCTGCATCCGCTCAACTACACCCTGGGACTGGCGGTGGCGGCGAGGGCGGCCGGCGTGACCATCTTCGAGGAGTCGGTGGCGACGGAGCTGAAATCCGGCCCCGGCGTGCGCGTGGCGACGGGGGCGGGCGCGGTGCGCGCGGAGCGCTCCCTGCTGGCCGGAGACGCTCTCCTCCACGGGCTGGCGCCACAGGTGAACAACCGCATCATGCCGGTCGCCAACTATCTGGTGGCGACCGAGCCGCTGGCGGACCCCCGCGCCCTCATCCCGCGCGACGCCGCGATTTCCGACAGCCGCTTCGTGGTCAACTACTACCGCCTCACCGCCGACGGGCGCCTGCTGTTCGGCGGCGGCGAGCGCTACACCCCGGCCCCCCCCCGTGACATCGCCGCCTTCGTGCGCCCCTATATGGAGGCGGTCTTCCCTCGGCTTCGCGGGACGCGGATCGACCACGCCTGGGGAGGGTTGGTCTCGATCACCCAGACCCGCCTGCCGCACATCGGCCGCCAGGGCGAGGTCTACTTCGCCCACGGCTATTCCGGGATGGGGGCGATCCTTTCGACCCTGGCGGGCAAGCTGGCTGTCGAGGCCATGAGCGGCCAGACCGACCGGTTCGACCTCTTCGCCGGCGTCGCCCCGCCGCCCTTCCCTGGCGGCGTCGCCCTGCGCGGCCCGCTGCACGTCCTGGGCATGCTCTGGTATGCCCTTCGCGACCGCCTGTGACTTTAACGCTTGGCGATAGGAGAGCACCGATGCCCACTGACCCGATCTCGACCGACAAGGCCCTGGGCATGGATCGACCCATCGATCGGCGCGACTTCCTCAATGGCGTCGCCATCGCCGCCGGAGCGCTGGGTGGGGGGTTGCTGGGCGGGGCTGGGGCCTCCGCGGCCTCCGCGTGGCCGCAGGACGAGGCGGGCTACGACCCGCCGATCCTGACCGGCATGCGCGGCAGTCATCCAGGATCGTTCGAGAACGCCCATCGCCTGCGCGACGGCGATTTCTGGTCGAGTCACGATGGCCCGCGAGACACCGGCGAGGCCTACGACCTGGTGATCGTCGGGGCCGGAATCAGCGGGCTTTCGGCGGCCCATTTCCATCGCGCCGCCAAGCCGGGCGCCCGTATCCTCATTCTCGACAATCACGACGACTTCGGCGGCCACGCCAAGCGCAACGCGTTCCGTCTCGGCGGCAAGCTCCACCTGCTCAACGGCGGCACGCTCGGGATCGACAGCCCCCGGCCCTACAGCGCCGTCGCCGGCGGCCTGCTGACCGCGCTTGGGATCGACCCGGTGGCGCTCACCAAGGCCTGCGACCGTGACGAGGTCTATTCGTCCCTGGGCCTTGGGCACGGGGTCTTCTTCGACAAGGAGACCTTCGGCGTCGATCGCCTGGTCGCCGGCGCGCCGGCGCGCTGGGAGGGCCAGGGCGGCTCGTGGCCCGATTTCCTGGCCAAAACGCCGCTCGCCGAGCCGGTGCGCAAGGACATCCTGCGGATCGAAACCGGCGACATCGACTACTTGCCGGGCCTCACCTCCGAGGAGAAGAAGGACCGCCTGTCGCGGATCAGCTACGCCGACTATCTGACCAAGATCGCCAAGGCGGACCCTGGAGTCGTCGCCTTCTATCAAAGCCACACCCAAGGCGAGTGGGGCGTCGGCATCGACGCCGTTTCGGCCCTGGACTGCTGGGGTTTCTACATGCCGGGCTTCCAGGGGCTGAAGCTGAAGCCGGGGCCGGCGCCTAGAATGAGCTACACCCCCGCCGGCTATATCCAGGGCGGCTCCTATGTGTTCCATTTTCCGGACGGCAACGCCTCCATCGCCCGCCTCCTGGTTCGCGACCTTGTCCCCGGCGCCGTGCCCGGCCACGACTGCCGCGACGTGGTGACCGCGGAGGTCGATTACGCGCGGCTCGACCGGCCGGCCAACCCGGTGCGGATACGCCTCTCCAGCATCTGCGTACGCGCCCGCAATATCGGCGATCCCGCCGCCTCGCGCGGAGTCGAGGTGGCCTACGTGCGTGGCGACCGCGTGTTCACCGTGAAGGCGAAAGCCTGCGTGCTCGCCTCGTGGAACATGATGATCCCCTACCTTTGTCCCGAGATGCCGGCCCCGCAGAAGGCGGCTCTGCACAAGGTGGTGAAGACGCCCCTGGTCTATACCAGCGTGGCCCTGCGAAACTGGACGGCGTTTCAGAAGCTGGGCGTCTCCAGCGTCACCGCCCCGGGCAGCTACCACACCTCCTTCCGCCTCAACTGGCCGGTGGACATCGGCGACTATGCTGCCGAGCGATCGCCCGAGGCGCCGATCCTGGTCCACATGACCCGCACCCCCTGCCAGCCGGGCCTGCCGGAATTCGATCAGAACCGCGCCGGCCGCCAGGAACTGCTCGCCACCTCCTTCGAGACTTTCGAGCGCAATATCCGGGGCGAACTGGGCCGCGCCCTGGGGGCCGGCGGGTTCGATCCGGCCAGGGACATCACCGCCATCACCGTCAACCGCTGGCCGCATGGCTATGCGCCGGAATGGAACGCCCTGTGGGACGAGCCTCTGCCGGAAAAGGAGCTTCCCAACGTCATCGGCCGCGCCCGCTTTGGCGCCATCGCCATCGCCAACTCCGACGCCGGCGCGGCGGCCTACACCGACTGCGCCATCGACCAGGCGCACCGGGCGGTGGGGGAACTGCTGGCGATGTGAGGGGGCGGCCGCCTACACGTTCAGCAGCAGGAACTCCCGCTCCCACGGGCTGATCACCCGCATGAAGGTGGCGAATTCGGCGCGCTTGACGGCGGCGAAGGTGCTGACGAAGCCGCGGCCGAATATTTCGCTCAGCTCCTCGGTTTCCTCGAACAGGCCGACCGCTTCGAGAAGGCCCACGGGGAGGTCGAATTCGTCGCCGCGGGCCGACCCAGACACCGGTTCGCCAGGGGTGAGGTGATGAATCAGGCCCAGATAGCCGCAGGCCAGGGACGCCGCCATGGCCAGATAGGGGTTGGCGTCCGATGACGGCACGCGATTCTCCACCCGCCGGTTGGCCGGGGACGACGGCGGGATGCGCAGGCCCGTGGTTCGGTTGTCATAGCCCCACTGCACATTGACCGGGGCCGAGACGCCCTTCACCAGGCGGCGGTAGGAATTGACATAGGGCGCGAGCATGCAGGTCACCGCCGGCACATAGCGTTGCTGGCCGGCCAGGAACTGAAAAAACTCGCCCGTCGGGCGGCCGTCGGCGTCGGTGAAGATATTTTCGCCGCTCTTCGCCGACAGCACCGATTGATGGATGTGCATGGCCGAACCGGGCTCATGGGCGATCGGCTTGGCCATGAAGGTGGCGTAGATGTCGTGCTTCAGCGCCGCCTCGCGGATTGTCCGCTTCAGCAGAAACACCTGATCCGACAGGGCCAGCGGGTCGCCGTGGCGCAGATTGATCTCCATCTGCGCCGCCCCTTCCTCGTGGATCAGGGTGTCGACCTCCAGGGCCTGGGCCTCGGCGAAGGCGTAGATGTCCTCGAAGACGGCGTCGAACTCGTTCACCGCCGATATCGAATAGGACCGCCGCCCCGCTTCCGCCCGCCCCGACCGGCCGATGGGGGGCTCCAGGGGGTAGTCGGGGTCGATGTTGCGCTTGACCAGGTAGAATTCCAGCTCCGGCGCGACGACCGGCGTCCAGCCCTGTTCGTGATAGAGATCGATCACCCGCTTGAGCACCTGCCTGGGCGCGATCTCGACCGCCCGGCCGTCGTGATAGACCGCGTCGTGGATCACCTGCGCCGTCGGGTCGCTGGCCCACGGCACCGCGCACAGGGTGGAGAAATCCGGCCGCAGTTCGATGTCGCCGTCCGATGGGTCGTAGCGGAATTCGCCGTCTTCCTCGGGGTATTCGCCGGAAATGGTCTGCATGAAGATCGACGAGGGCAGAGCCATGGCGGTGTCGTCGAAGAACTTCGACGACGGCATGATCTTGCCGCGCGCGACGCCGGCGAGATCGGGCACCAGGCACTCGATCTCGGTCACGCTCCGGGCCGCCGCCCAGGCGCGGGCCTGGGCGACATTGGTTATCGGCGCGGCGACGGCGGGAACGGGCTTCTTCTTCTTGGGCATGGGGTTCTCGGGTGGCAAGGAAATGGTTCGGGGGCGCGACGCCCGCTAGCCGTCGGGCGCCCGCATCGACGCGCTCCCTCGATCGCCGGCGTGGCGGCGAGGCCTCGATCGGACCCTGGGTGGTGCGGCGATGCCCATGCACAGGCGACCCATGACGGGCCGCCGAGGCGTTCCTGTTTCAGCCGGCGAAGGGTGGCACCTTAGCTTGACCGAGCGCCGAGCGCCACACTTCAACGTGCTTTCAAGCGAATATGTGATCACAGTCTCTTGACGCGTCGTCGGCGGGGTAGGAATCTGCGCCCTCAAATCTGGAGGGGAAGTTCACATGGCCAAACCGCGATCGTGGCTGGCGCCCGTGTTCGCTTCGGCGGCGCTGTCGCCCTTGATCTGGGCCGGCGCGGCGAGCGCCCAGACCGCGGCGTCCAGCGCCCCCAATCCCAACGCCGCGACCGAGGTCGGCGAGGTGGTGGTCACCGCGACCCGCCAGTCCCAGGCCTTGAGCAAGGTGACCGAGAGCGTCAGCGCCTTCA
>JBBRQW010000027.1:0-30740 GCA_038225765.1 Caulobacterales bacterium
ACCGAGTCGAGAACGCCTTCTGCCGGATCAAGGACTTCCGCCGCGTCGCCACCCGATATGACAAACTCGCCGCCAACTTCCTCTCCGCCGTCGCCCTCGCCTCACTACTCAGCTACTGGCTGTGAATGAGTCTGGAGCCTAAGCAAATGTTCATCGACAGTTTCAAGCCGTTTATGAAACTCTGCGGCGAATTGAAGCCAAAAGCGATTCTCGTCTGCGGGCTGGATAATTCTGGGTGGTTAGCCCGAGGGCTGGGGCGTGAAAAGGCGTGGGAGCAGGCACGCTACGATGTGCCATATGAAGGGGGGACTGCCTTGGCCGCCCGAATGCCGCATCCGTCAAGTGCCATCCGGTATGAGGATTGGCGGCCGACCGTGGACGCCCTGCTTGAGGAAGCACGAAAGGTTCCGAAATGATTGACGATCTGACTCGCCACGTGGTCGCCCGTCAAGGACTACCGCAATGCCGCCGGTCAGCGGGCCAGGCTTGACTTTCTCGGCGATGCCCTGATCGGAAACCGCAACGGCCTGGCGGTAGACGGCTCCCTGCCTGCCGTCCGCCAGCGGTCACCCGAAGCTAGGTGCTCCATTTGAGATACAGTCATTTGACTGTGATTGATTTCAAATATCTTTCGCGGGACGCGACTTTTATCATGCGCCCGCGGAATTTCTTCAACACCGCCGTTAGGCGGCTCGCCGCCGGGGAATGGTTGGAATGAACGTGAAAACGAAACTGAGGGCGACAGCGGCTCTTATCGGCCAAGACCCAGTCCGCCAGCCAGGTGACGCACTCAGTCGTGCTCCGTCCGTCGCCTAGTGCCTCACCTATGGTAACAAACTCCGGGCACCCCCGTTTTTGGATTTGATGAACCCAGTCGTCGTAAGTGCGCGCGACCCACAGCCTGTCCCGCCGCTCGTCCTTATCAACGATCGGCGAACGATCACCATCCAGAAATATCCGATACGGGGTCGATCCGAGCGGACGCCAAGCGATCGGATCGGAGGTCCAAGTAGGGCCGTAATCGAAGAAAGCGCCGTCGAAGGCCTTGGGCGCGACGCGCCACTCGCCGCCTTCAATTCGCCGCAGAGCCCCGGCTTCGCCCCACTCGACTTGGCCCTGCCCGAACCCCGCGAAGCTCACCCCGCCGCTATTGGAGCGGACTTCCACGAGGGTATCGCGGGGTAACGACCCCATGTCCCGCCAATGATCCTCGCGGAAGCCTCCGCGGTAGAATTTCAGATCCCCTTCGTTCAGCGGCCTCCAGGCAAGCGCCTCGCCCTCCTCGTTTGGGATGTGTCCTCCTTTACCGTCGTGCTGGAGCCACACGCCGGTCTGGGGGATCCCTATGCGCATCGCCCACCCATCATCATCCCCCCATTCGTGGTCATCCGGATAGGACTCGGCGTCCACAGGCCAGAACGCCACCCATTCGCTATTCCCATATTTCAGCTTGATCTCGGAGCTGTCGTGCGGCGCCGAAGACATTGGCAGCCACCCTTGTTCGGATAGCCCATCTTCGGTTCCATGGGTCGTGGGCGGCATTGTCAATTCCATCGATTTGCACGGGCGAAGGCGCCTTCGAAGGACCAGGGCGCCCCCTCGTCACCAAAAGCTGATCGGTGTGTCTCGGCAGAGCTCGGAACCCTCAGGTAGACGCGGCTTAACCACAAAATGCCATACCCTGCCCCGTATTTCAGGCTGCAGGAGACTACTACGTTGTCGTCGGTGCGCGGGTCATGCCGGCTGAGTCGATGAGCCTGAGAACCTCAGCCTGCGCGCCCGGCGGCAGTTCCACGAGATTGCAGGTCACGGCTTCGCGCACGGGGATGAGATGTGAAGCTAGAAACTTCGACGTAGCGGCGCCGCCGAGAAATCGAACCGCAGCCTTCACACCCGCGTCTCGCCGAAAATGACCGAGCGGGAAAGCGAACCTCTGAGCCGCCCACACCAAGTCGCGGGGACCCACCTCCGAGGCCTTCATGGCCACGCGGAGGGTTTCGGCTGACATTGAGCCCAAGCCCTGGCGCAGAGCATGCAATGCCTCGCCGGCCCGCACCACATCTACCCAGCTGCGCAATGCCGCCTCCTGTTCATTCGACTTCAACCGAAGACTTGCCGTCATGGTTTCCAATTCGTCCACCACGGCCTCTGGAGTCGCTCCGGCGAACAGCCAGTGGAAGCGCTCGGCAAGCTCGGCAGCGGAAAAGCGGAACCATGCAGCGTCACTGTCGTCCGCGGCCCATTCCGTATAGCCCCAGAGTGCAAGCGCCCCGGATAACTGCGCGGAGGCGAGGGTCGCCACGAACCCGTGCTGCGCCTCCGGTTCAAGCCTCTGAAGCCGCGCCATCACGCTGCCGTCTCCGGCGCCGCGCTCGCCAAAGAAGAGAGCCGCCCAAAGGGCGCGCGTGATGCCCCGAAAGGCTTCGACGTGGAGTAGCCCATCCGCCAGGCCCTTCACCAACAAGAGGCCAGCCATGGCGAGGTCAGCGCCGAGAAGCTCGGGGCTACGCGACTGGACGAAAGCAGGCTCACAAAGGGCATCCTGGACGGCCTTGAGCGTCCGACTGAGCCGCGCTCTTGCTCTTTCATCCGCGGACTTCGGAGGCGGTCGCGCGGGAGCGACGACCTCGTCCTCTGAGGCCGGCTTTCCCTGTTTCTCCGGAAGTGGGGGCGGCGGCCGAGGGGTTGGGTCCGGACGCAACGAGAACAGCGCCTCGATTATTGCGAGAATGCTGGACGGTTCCGAGCCACCTGCGCCGCCCCTCGGCATCGAAACGCCTGAGCGTCCGAAACTCTCCGAGAACACCGCCGAGGGGTCGTATGGCTTCGGCGGGCCATCGCCCGAGATGTCGCGACGATTGACCCGGCGCCGACGCGCCTCCGGGTCTCGGATGTAGTCTCGGAAGAGTTCCAGGAGCCCCGTGTAGTCGTGCGTCGGATCTTGCCCGTCCGCCTCGGACATCTTGCGGGCGATCCTGCTGAAGGTCGCAGGAACGCTCAGGCTCTCCTCGTCATCAACCCAGACTTCCTCGCTCTCGGTTAGCAGGCCCGCGTTCGTGGTTCCCGCCAGACGCAGCACGCGCAGCCGTACCGGGACGGCCAGGCGCGCGTGGCCGCTCGAGGCAGCCGCCGGCTCAATCTGCCAGGACCCCTCGTGCGCCACGACGCGGAGGTCCGTGATGGACGCCCCCATCTTGAAGGCGACTTGCAGGACATCGCGATCTTGCCGAGCTGCCAGGACTTGCAGATCGGCCGAGGGCGGCGTGGGCCAGTCATCTGACGGGGGAGCTTCGGGCAAATCCGGACGATCGTCGCTCGGCTCAAGCTCGTCGAAGAGAGCGTCCCAAGCTGATGGCGTCACCACGTCGATGGCCATCAGCTCGGCATTGCCCCAGCTCTGATCCGCCAGCAAGGCCGCGCGAGAGCAGTTCGCGCTTCCCACGGCCAGGACCACGTCGTCGTCGCGGTGGAAGGCGAGCAGCTTCGCGTGCACGAAACTTTCATGCTCGCCGCCGGTCCGGATTGACTTCAGGGTAACATTCGAGGGCAGCCGATCACCAGCGGTGCGGGAAAGGCCCGCGCGCCCTGCCTGCATCCAACAGGTCACCGGTACGGCGAACCGGGTCGCCACGGCGGCTAGCGCGGCGCCATCGTCGTCGTAATAGGGCGCGATCACCGAGACGGCGTGAACTGACCCAGTGACGTGGTCAGCGATCTGGTCAAGCAGCGGGCGGACTGCTGGGGAACCCGCGAGCCCCAAGGGGGCCGGCAAAGCCGCGACCCATGGCAGCTCCGGCTCGAAGAGCGCGTCCGCCGCATCTGTGAGTGCATCCGGCAGGGGAAGGCCCGCGACGAGGGCGCGGAGGTAGTCGCGGAACGCCGCGATCAAGCCAGCGCCCTCACCATCCGACACGCCGAAGACCCACGCCTCCTGGTTCGCCGCCATGCCGCCGTGGGTGAGATTGCCACTTCCGATCGCCAACGCCGCACCTTCACGATTGGCCAGCAGCAGGGCCTTCGGATGGAAGCGCCGCCACGGACCCAGATCGACCGGCACAACCCGGTAGCGCACGCCCAGCCCGTCCAACAGCCGCCGTTCCTCCTGCCACGACGCCCTGGCGCAGGTGGCGTCGGCGAAAATCGTCAGGCGTGGATTTCCCGCGGCGCGGAGCCGCGGGACCAACATGTTCTGCACGAACAGAAAGTTGACGTTGTGGGTGAGGATGAGCGCGTGCCGTGCCTGTGGCGCCTGTTCCGTCAGCCACGAAAGTACGTTGCGCCTCATGCCGCCGCGACCAGTCCAGCGACGCCAGCATCCTGCAGCACGCGAATGACGTTCCCCAGTCGGGGGCCGCTTTTCCCGGCGCCGTTGGCGAGCCCGGTCGTGCGAAGCTTGCGGCCATCCGGGAAGAAGCGGAGCGAACAGTCGAGGCCCGCACCCATCTTGCGGAAGGTGGTTTCAAGGTGAGCGCTGACCGCGACCGCGGCGAGGTCCCGCAGCGTCTCGGAGAAAGGCTCCTGGGCGGCCCCTTCCACCACCGCCAGGGCTCGCTCCCCAGCAGACTTTTGATCAGGGAAGCGGCCGGCGGCTCTGAGTGCGGCGCTCTGGCGAGCGACCACGGTAACCAGGGCGAAGGCGGACAGGGCTCGGGCGTGATCGGTCAGGCTGCTGAGAGCGTCGGGCGGCGCCTCATGAAGCCAGAGGGTCTGGGGCACGCTGGCTGCCGCCTCCACGCCTGTCAGGTCGCCGGCTGCCTGCGCCCCGGGCCACGCCTCAACCAGCGCCTCGGGGAGGCCTGTGCCCAGCCAGCTCCCAACGATGTCGTCCAGGGTGGTCTCGCCCGCTTCCTTCACCGAGTCGGCCACGGCCGCGAGCATCAGTTCGAGCGCATAGTGCAGCCTGCGGCGCCACTCGTACTCGGCCCATGTCAGCCGCACCTCCCCCAAGTCCTCTCCACCCGCTGCCCGGGACCAGATGCCGCTCAGCAGTCGATCCGCCCGCAGTGGGCCGGCGAGCGCCGCATCCCGAAGCCACGCCAGAGTCTCACCAAAGCGGGCATAGGATCCGTCGACACCCGCCGCTGCCCGGCCCTCCGGGGTCCATGGCATTGTGAGCGCGTCCCGCAGCAGGCTCGCTTCCGCTGGCGCGCGCGCCAGCCCCTGCAACGAGAAATGGTCCACCACGGCGAGGACCGTGTCCGGGCTCAGAAACTCTGCACTGAGAAGCGCGCGCACATCGACATGGGCAAGCGCAGCTCGCCGGGCCTGCCAGACGTCCTGGCCGCGCGGTGTCAGTACGTAAGGTTCGTCATGGTCGCCGGCCCGCATCAGCCCCAACGCGATGCCTGGCCCGAAATAGGTCCCGAGCATCCCGCCAAGTCGCCCACTGGGGACTTGGATCGCGTCTCCGGCCTTCAGCGCGACCATTTCCTTCGCGAAATTCACCGAGCCGAGCGCACCCCCGGCATCGCCCGGGTTCGCGTCGAGTGTGGTGGCGGCGAGGGTCAGATACTCGACATGGAACAAGAAGGTCCGGAACCGGTCCTCGTCGTACTCAGTGACACGGGCCTGTCGGTCGGCGTCAAAATACTCGCCCAGGGCCCAGGGGAGGATCGTCAGATAACGCCCACGCAATGAGACTGTCGTGAGGCCGTTGACGAGCCGAGCCTCGATGCTTTGGTCGAGACCACGCACGCCCAAGATGTCCAGCCCCTGGGTGGAGCCATCGAACTTGTCTCCCCATGCCACATCCATACTCACCCCCACCGTTGCATAGCCGCCGCGCGTTGCACTTGGGTTGCGCAGGTGATCGAACTTGCAATGCAATTCACGCGCGGAAGAGTCCAACCTCCAATTCGCGCGACAGGTCGGCGAGGGAAGTATCCAGGTGCTTGAAAGATCCCACGAAGGTGAACTACCATCCGGCGCCGGTCTGGCGTCGTCGTCGGTTTTCGCCGAGTCGGGCGGAGTGTTCGATTGGCACCTGTTCCATAGATAAAACCCTCCTACTCGATCCGAATGCGCTCAACGGCGTCCTGGGTGATCTTGTCCGCTCGCCGATCATAGAGCTTGGTCGTTCGCGGTGAGGAGTGGTTGGCCATCTCCTGCGCCTGCTCCAGCGTGCCCTCGTTCATGAGAAACGTGGTGATCCCGGTCCCCCGGAAGGAGTGATTGCCGATCTTCTCGACCACGCCCGCCTTGACCGCGCGCCGCCGAACCATGGCGTAGGCGTCGTGGCGGGTCATGCGTTCGACCGATAGCGCACCCGTGCGGCCTCGAGCCGCCCGAAAGAGCGGTTCCTTGGGGTCGATCTCGCCGCCCAAGGCCGCGATGTAGGCCTCCAGATGCTCCAGCAGGCGATGATGCACAGGCATCTCGTGCACCTTGCCGCCCTTTTCGGAGAGGCGCAGCCACGAACGGCCGGCGGTGCGCACCAGGTCATCCAGGTCCATGCCGATGGCGGCGGAGACCCGCGAGAAGCTGTAGACCATCACCCCGATCAGCGCTCGGTCGCGCAGGCCGACGAGGGACTTCGCATCGATGCTCTCGATCAGGCGCTTTGCCTCGGCCGCCGTGAGGATCGGCGTCTTGCCCCGCGCCTGGCTGTAAGCCGGCCCGCGCACCGGCGCCGCGGGATTGGACTCCAGGACGCCGTGACGGGCCAGCCAGTCGAACAGTCCGCGAAGGCCCGCCAGGCGCAGCTTGACGGTCTGCGGCGCGAAGCGGGCGGTGGCATGCTCGATGTAGGCCGAGACGTGGATGGAACGGATCTCGGCCAGGGAGCCCAGGCCGGCGACGGGCGAGTACGCGAGGAAATCCGTAACGGCGTTCATGTAGGCGGCGCGGGTGTTGGCGTTGCGGATGGTGGCGGCGAAGTACTCGACGAAGCGTTCGGCGGCGTCCTCGTGGGTGTCGGCGACGATCGGCGGCACGAGGGTGGCGAAGGCGGGCTGGGCGGAAACGGCGGGGAGGTGGAAGGCGTGGGCCTCGGACATGGGCGCACGATGGCCGGTGAAGCGTTACCTTTGGGTTACATAAAGGACGTTATGTGCGGCAACCCGGGGGGCGCCGGCGAGGGCCGTCCTGACGGTTTCGGAATTATTTGACATAGGTTTTCGGCGCTTTTTATCGTAAGCGCCGGCTCACGCCCCACCGATCACCAAGGCGGCAACCAACCGCTGCGCCGTTCAGAGATTCACTCCCCTTCCGAGGCAGGCCTCCCTCGGGGACCTGCCCTCCTCCAGATGGGGCCGCAGAAGCTGGTGGCGCTCCAGAGCCCGGGCGCGCTGGGCGTTATCAAGGCTGGCAAGCTCGCGATCTACGACAGATAATTTCTAAAGATTACGTCAAATAATTCCGAAAGCGACAGGCCGTCCGTGACGTGCCACGGTAAATGGCCACGTCGTGCCAGACTATTTGGCCACATCAGACGGTCCCGATCGCCAAGCTTTCGCGCGCCGCCTCGACTGCCGCGCGGGTGATCAGATCCATCCCGTTCAGCGCCAGAATCTGGCCGACCTGGCTCAGCAGCCTGGCGACAAGCCGGAAGTTGCCCGATGTGATCCGCTGAATGGCGGCCAAGGCGTCCGGATCAATTCCGCCGGCTGCCGGCGGCGCCAGGCCGATCTCGTCTGAACGCTCGATCAACACGGTCCCGCGGGTCGTCTTTCGCCAACACCTGAAACGAATGAACAAAGCCGATCCGGGAATAGAGCCGCGACTGACGCGCCAAGCGCTTCTCGAAACCGGGCATGCCGATCAACACCACCCCAGTTTCGGCCCGGTCGAACAGGTCGCGGACTTCTTCGAGCGAATTCGGCTTGAGCCGATCAGCTCGCGCTCAATGTCCTCCGCGGCGCCCGAAAGGACATCTCCATCCGTCGCAAGCGCAAACGTTCCGGATGGCCCGACGAGTCGCCAGGTCCATCCTCGGCCAAATGCGACAGCCGTGCTGGATCGGCTCTCTAACCTTGATTGTTCAGTTGCACTACCGCATACCTTGCACGGATTGTCGGGAAATTGGTTATATGAACGACTATGCTAGCGAGCCGAGCGGCGCCGGTGCTCTAGTCGGGGCTATCGATTGGCTCAGGAGCGCGCTACTTGGGTCGGCCGCCACAAGCGTGGCCATGCTGGCGATCGCGGCCGTGGGCCTGCTTTTGCTGAGCGGCCGAATGTCGGTGCGCCGAGGCGCGACTGTCGTCCTTGGCTGTTTTATTTTGTTTTCCGCTTCCGCGATCGCCGACGGAATCCTCACCGGCGCCCGAGCTAGTCAAACAGAAGCGATCAACCCTCCGCCCCCGCCGCCGCCCTCGATCTACACGCCCAGAGTGCCGACGCCTGCGCCCTACGACCCCTATGCTGGAGCCTCCCTACCGGCGCAGCAGGAGCGGCCGATGATTCGTTGACCTGCAATTGCGCAGGGCTACGAGGGGCAGGTCAAACATGGATCGATCGAGATTTCGGCGCCTTCTTCCCCGCGCCAGCGGAGCGTCCATGCCGCGCTATCGCCGTCGGCCAGCTCCAAGGGAAAAGAGCTTCGCGGCCGCCGCGCGCCATCAGGCTGTTTCAAAATGAGGCCCGCGATGCTTTACCGGGTGGCGCCGGGCAATCCGCGACCGCCGTCAGGTGTTTCTCCGCGCCCATTGCAATCTCGCCAGCGACGCTCCAAGACATACCAGTCTGGGGCCGAGCGTCCGCCGCCCCATTTTCACTTCTCTCGCGGAAACTGATTTCCCCGATGTGACGGCGGCCGGCGAGACGGCGCATCTGGACGACCACGTCGATGACTTGGCGCACATAGGCCCGAGCCAGCGGCCAGCCGAGATCGATCCCGCCCATGAGGGCCAGAAGCGCGATCTGGTCGATCGCGCCCTCAGGACTATCGGCGTGCACGGTGGTCAGCGAGCCTGGATGGCCGGTGTTGACGGCGCGCAGGAAGGCGAAGGCTTCCTTGCCCCGCAGTTCGCCCAGGAGGATGCGGTCGGGGCGCATCCGCAGGGCCGCGGTCAGAAGATCGCCGGCGTCGATCCGCGCCTCGCCCTGGTCGCCGCGAGTGGCCAGCAACCCCAGCGCATTGTCGTGCGGCAAGCTCACTTCCGGGGCGTCCTCGATCACGATCAGGCGCTCGCTGGGGTCGATCTCCTTGATCATGGCGTTGAGCAGGGTGGTCTTGCCCGAGGAGGTGCCGCCGGAAAGGACGATGGTCTTGCGCGCCTTGATCGCGCCCTTGAGAAACCCCTGCGTATCGCCGGCGGCGAGCTTGCGCGAGAGATCAGCGTCGCTGGCGTTGTCATTGGAGGGGCAGGGATCGGCCGCGAACAAGCCATCGCCGGCGAGCTTCTCCAGGGAAAGATCGGCGATGGCGTGCTTGCGCACGGCCATGGCCAGCCCCCCTCGCGTCGCCGGCGGGGCGATGATCTGAACCCTGGCGCCGTCGGGCAGGGACGCCGACAGGAGCGGCTGTTCGCGGTTAACCCCCTGATGGCTGGCGGCGGCGATCTGGCGGGCGAGACGGGTGAGGACGACATCGGTCAATTCCGGCGCCGCCTCGCGGGTGAGATCCCCCTGGGCGGTCTCCAGCCACACTTCGCCGGCCCGGTTGACGAGGACGTCGGTCACCTCGGCGCGCGCCAGCCACGGCGCGAATGGGGCGAGATAGGCGGCCAAATACACCCCGCCGGTCATCAAAAATCCCCCTGCCCCACCCTAAACCACCTCCTCGGAGGTCACGCGCCCGACTAGGCGATGTCAACCCTTTTCCTCGCGGGCGGCCGTCGTCAATCGGAGATACCATGCGATCGGGTACGTGGCAGTTTTGATCATCGAGGTTTTGATCATGGAGCTTGACCTCCTGCGGGATATGACGGACACACTTGTTGGTCAAAGGCGGATCAGGGGCGGGGATGAGCGTTCGGGCATCGTCGATAGCCACCTTCGGCCTTGCCGCCTGGTCCACGGCAGCGCTGGCTCAGGACAGCTTTTCTGATCCGGCGGGGTCAGGCCCACTCGTGGGCGCGCTACACTGGCTTCAGGGGACATTGCTCGGCACAATCGCGACCGTCGTTGCCGTGATCGCTATCGCGAGCGTGGGGCTCCTCATGCTCGCCGGCCGCATCAACTGGCGACACGGCGCCACCGTGATTTTGGGCTGCTTTATTTTGTTCGGAGCGGCGAGTATCGTCGCTGGGATTCAATCGGCGGCCGGCGCCTCGTCCGGCCAATGACATGGAAGGACTCGATCGCGACATATTGTTCGTCGGGCTCACCCGCCCACAAATGCTTCTAGGTGTCACCTATGGTTACGCGATCGGTAACGCGATCCTCACGACCGAGTTGTTTCTGCTCTTCAAGTCGCCGTGGGTCTTGCTCTCGGCTGTTCTCGTGCATCTGGTGGGCTGGATCGTGTGCCTGCGCGATGCGCGTATTTTCGACATTTGGCTCGTAAAGGCCCAACGCTGTCCGCGCGTGCCCGATCATCGCGTGTGGCGCTGCAACTCCTACCGCCCCTGACGTCCTGGAAAGCCGACCGGTCGGGCGATCGGTTGGCGGGCGACCACCTTCCCTACCTCGCCCAGATCGACGAGCACACGGTGCTGCTCCGCGACGGCCGGCTCATGCAGGTTCTTGCCCTCGATGGTCTCCTGTTCGAGACCGCCGACTCCGTCGAGATCAACTATCGCAAATCGCTGCGCGACGGCATGCTTCAGGCCGTGGGCTCATCGCGTTTCGCGCTCTACCATCACGCTGTCCGCAGGCGGGTGCGCCCGCAGCTCGATGGCCTTTTTCCCGACCCGTTCAGCACCAAGGTGGATGATGCCTGGCGACAAAGGCTGGAGGGTAAACGCCTCTTCTCTAACGATCTCTTTCTGTGCCTTATCCGCCGACCCCTCCAGGGGGGAGGCGGCTTGGCGGAACGGCTTTCGGGCCTCGTAGGTCGATTGTCAACGGACGCTCGGGATGCCGATTTCGCGGCGGAGCTTCGCGCGCTCGGCGCCGCCCGGGACGCGCTCCTCGCGGCGCTGAGCCAATACGGGGCCCGTCTGCTGAGCGCCTACACCACCGCAGGGGGCGTCTGCTCCGAGGTGCTCGAATATCTGGCGAGCCTCTACAACGGCGAACTTAGGCCTGTACTGCTGCCGAACAGCGACGTCGGCCGCTACCTGCCCTATCGGCGCGTGAGCTTCGGTGCGCAGACGGTCGAGCTCTCCCAGGCGGGATACCTGCCGCGCTCTTTCGTGGGGCTTGTCTCGATCAAGGAATACCCCGGACAAACCGGCCCTGGCATGCTCGATGATCTGATGCGCTTGCCGATCGAGATGACGATCACCCAGAGCTTCGGGTTTGTCGACCGCCAGGCAGCCCTGGGGCGGGTCAATCTCGCACTCCGCCGCATGCGGGCGGCCGACGACGAGGCTTTGAGCCTGCGTGGTGAGCTCACGGTAGCCCGCGATGACCTCGCCGCCGGGCGGGCGGCCTTTGGCGAGCATCACATGACGGTGGCGGTCAGAGGCGATACGCCCGCGGCCGTGGACGACGGCGTCGCCGAAGTGCAGGCGGCGCTGACGGACCTGGGCCTGATCGCGACGCGCGAAGACATTGCCCTCGAACCCACCTTCTGGTCGCAGTTTCCCGGCAATTTCAAATATGTGGTCAGGCGCGGGCTCGTCGCGAGCCGGAACTTCGCCAGCTTGGCCAGCCTGCACAATTTTCCGGTGGGCGCCGCGGCGGAGAACCATTGGGGCGATGCCGTGACCGTGCTCGAGACGACCGCCGCGGGCCCCTACCACTTCAACTTCCACCACGGCGACCTTGGCAACTTCACGGTGATCGGGCCATCGGGTTCGGGTAAGACCGTGATCCTGAACTTTCTCATCGCTCAGGCTCGGAAGTTCGATCCGCGCATCATCTTCTTCGACAAGGACCGAGGCGCTGAAATATTCCTGCGCGCGATCGGGGGCCGATACGATGTGCTCAGGGCCGGTGTGCCCTCGGGTCTGAACCCGCTCATGCTCGACGATAACCCAGAGAACCGTCGCTTTCTCAACGAATGGATGGCGAGGCTTGTGACCGAGCCCGGCCGCTCGCTCGACGCCGAGGAAGTCGCGCGCATCAAGGATGCGGTCGATGCGAACATGGACGCGCCGCGGGCCTTCCGCAGGCTCGGGCATTTCGCCCAGCTTTTTCGGGGCCGGGAGCGGCCGAGAACCGGCGACCTTGCCTCCCGTCTCGAGCCGTGGTGGGGAACAGGCGAGCGCGCCTGGCTGTTCGACAATGCCGAAGATCGTACGGACCTCGAGCAGCGTGTGGTCGGTTTCGACATGACGCGCATTCTTGACGACCCGGTCATGCGGACTCCGGCGATGATGTACCTTTTCCACCGCGTCGAGGAGCGACTGGACGGCACGCCGGCGATCATCGTCGTCGACGAAGGCTGGAAGGCGCTCGACGACGATGTGTTCACCAGTCGCATCCGGGATTGGGAAAAAACGATCCGAAAGAGGAACGGCATCGTGGGCTTCGCCACTCAAAGCGCCGAGGATGCGCTTTTGAGCCGCATCGCGTCGGCGATCATCGAGCAGGCCGCCACCCAGATTTTCATGCCCAACGCGAAGGCCCAGGCGCGTGATTACATGACGGGCTTCGGACTTACTCAGCACGAATATGACCTTGTCCGCATGCTGCCCGACCAGTCGCACGCCTTCCTGGTCAAGCACGGTCAGGAAAGCGTCGTGGCGCGGCTCGATCTCGGGGGCGAACGGGATATCCTCACTATTTTGTCCGGACGCGAGAGCAGCGTGCGGCTGCTCGACGCCATCCGGGCCGAGGTGGGGGATGATCCGGATGCCTGGATGCCCAAGCTGCTGGAATCTGTCCGATGATCGCGTGCGCGCCTCCAGATCAGGCCGTGGGCGTTGCTCTTCGACTTTCAGGGTACCTCGATTGCGAAGCGCGAGCCTTGGGTGAAAATGGCTTTCAAGCGCTTGCCGGCGGACCGGTGGCGGCCGGCCTTCTCTCCGGTCTCGTGACAATATTCATAGCCCTCATTGGGTACCGACTGATCCTCGGCCACACGCCGAGAATTGGCGAGGGGGTGACATGGGCGGTACGCCTTGGGCTGGTGCTCGCTCTTGTGACGAGCTGGCCCGCGTTTCAGTCCCTGATCTACCGCGTCGCCGTCGATGGCCCAGACGAACTCGCCGGCATCCTCCTGCCCGCCGCGGGGCTGCCGACGGTGAGCTTGAATAATCGCCTTCAGCAAGCTTACGACACGATCCGTCTCGGATCCGGATCAGAGCCGTCCGCCGTTGCTCAGGCGCCGGGGAACGAGGTCGGCTCGGGTCAGGTGGCGCCTCTGGGGTCTGGATCTGCGCAGTCGCAGCCGCGCGTTGGCGGCACAGGCCAACCGCCGTTGCCGCAAACCGCTTCGCTGCTCGTCATTTCGACGCTTGGCCTCGGAGAAGCTTTCCGCGTGGCGATCGGCTTCCTGCTGGCTGTGGGGCCGCTTGCGTTGCTGGGAATTCTGTTCGACGCCACGATGGGTCTCGTCACGGGTTGGGTTCGCGCTCTGGCCGGCGCCGCGCTTGGCCTGCTCGCCGTCACGACGGTGACCGCGATCGAGCTCGTCGTCGTCGAAGGCGAACTCGCCCACCTTCAAAGATACGCCTTAGGGTTGCAGGCCGATACGGTCGATCCGCAGGCGCTTACCACGGTTGTGCTGCTGTTCTGCGTCGTTACGCTGCTTGCGGCGCTGGCGGCGGTTCGCATCGTAGGCGCGCTCAGATTTACCAGGCCAGCGGCGTCGCAACCACGCGCGGCTGGTCGCGCCTCGGCCGCATTTTTCCCCTCGGTTGCGGCGACCTCGGCGGCGGCGCATGCGGTAGGAGCGGGACGCGGATCCGCCGACCGGCCTCCGCGCGCGGCGGCCATCGCCGATGCGCTGACCCAGACCATCGTTCGTGAGCGAGGCGTCTCGGACGATCGATTCGCACCGCCTTCACGCCAGACACCCGTTGTCGAGGCCGCATCACGGACCGGCCGTGGTCAAGCCGTAATCCCGCTGGGCGTGGCTGGAAGGCGCTCGCTTGCACGACGCACCCGCTCCGCCACGCTCAGGGACCTACCGCGATGAGCGAGGATCCGCGCTACTTCAAGGGCGCCGGGAGTTGGGCGGCCGACAGCGCGGCGCAGGGGGCACGCTCGCGGCGCGCCGCCTGGATCGTGGCCGGCATAGCCACGGCGGTGGCGCTCTTCGAAGCCGTGGCGCTCGCGATGCTCAGTCCCTTGAAGAGCGTTCAACCCGTCACGCTGCTTGTCGATCGACAGACCGGCTATGTGCAGGCGCTCGACCCGCTGCACCCGAGGCCGCTGGCGGCCGACCAGGCGCTGACCAGCTCCTTCCTGGCGCAATATGTGGAGGCGCGTGAAGGCTTCGACCGCGCGACGATCGCAATCGATTATCGCAAGACGGCGCTCTGGTCGGCGGGGCGCGCCCGCTCGACCTATCTCGCCGACATCCCGCCCGAGAATCCTGCCAGCCCCTTCCGCCGCTACCCGGCGGGAGCCGTGGTCAAAGTCCGGGCCAAGAGCGTCTCGCGCCTTGGTCCAGGCGTGGCGCTCGTTCGCTTCGACACACAGATCCTGGATAGGAACGGCCGGGAGGATCCGCCGAAGCCTTGGATATCGCTCATTCGGTTTCGCTACACCGACGCGCCCATGCGGATCGAGGATCGATTGGTGAGCCCGCTCGGCTTTCAGGTCACCGATTACCAGCGCGACGCCGAGGCGCCGCCGCCCAGTTCGGCCGAAACCGCATCCGTAGCGGGCCCAAGTCCATGAAATGGTCGCTGATCCTCGCCGCCGTTCTAACAATGGGTCAAGCGGGGCCGCCGCTTCCGCCGACAGATCCCCATATTCGGATCGTCGCCTATGACGCTAATCAGCTGGTTCGCCTGAATGTGAGTGAAGGCTTTGCGGCGGTGGTCGAACTCGGCTCGGACGAATCCGTCGAAAGCGTCGTGGTCGGCAACAGCGCCGCCTGGCAGGTCACGGCCAGTCGGCGCGGCGACAGCGTCATCGTCAAACCGTTGGCCGGCGCCGTCACCACCGACATGGTGATCATAACCGGCGCACGACGATATGTTTTCGCGCTCGAGCCCTCGGATGCGGGGACACCTGCTCTATACGTTGTTCGCTTTTCCTATCCGGGCGGGGCGGCCTCCAGCGCCCTCCCGACCGCGCCGGTCGCCACGTTCAAGTTCCGAGGCGCGAGGGCGCTCTTTCCCGCCTCGATGTACGACGACGGCAGGCGCACCATCGTCACGTGGAGCGTGGGCACGTTTCTTCCGGCGATCTTCGCCGTGGCGCAGGGCGGCCGCGAGGCGATCGTCAACGGACGCATGGTGGCTGGAGACTATGTGGTCGAAGGCACGGCGTCGCGTTTCGTGTTCCGGCTCGGAAACGAACAAGCGATCGCGACCCGACACGCGATCGGGCGCAAATGACCAGCGAGCCCGCGTCCCTTGAGGGTCGGTCGCCGGAGTCCTCGGAAGACGACCCGCGACCGGTGGTGGCTTTGCCGAGGCAAGGGCTGCCGGGTTTGGCAATCGCCGCCACCGCCGCGATCCTTGCGCTTGCGCTTTTCGTCACGCTGAATGGAAAACGTCTGCATGCCGCCTCCGGCGCTTCAAGGTCGCAAGCGGCGCAGGTCGACGCCTTTGTCCCGCCACCGCCATTGAGCGTGCCAAGGGCTCTCGACAGCGCCGCGGTTCCCGGGTCCCTTCCACCGCTTCCAGCGCCGCCACCACCGACCTTCCAACGCCCAGTCACCCCACCGCCGAGCCTCGCCGGACAGAGCCCAACGCCCATGTTTTCAGGCCTTCCCCCGCAGCCACCTTCCGAATTCGTCGCCCAGGCGTCCGAGCGAGCGCCCCCGCGCCTGAACGAGCCCGCGCTGGTGATCGACGGCGGGGTTGCGCAAGCGCCGGATTCGATCAAAGCTCAGGGGGCGGCGGCGTCCTCTCCCGCCGCCACTCCAGTCGCAGCCGCCACTCCAGTCGCAACTGCCGAGGAGCCGCCGGCGCGGGCGAGCGTGATCAGCAACGTCGCGACCATCATGCCCACGGGGACCATGATCCCCGCCGCGCTCGAAACGCCGATCGACAGCGCACGTCCGGGCCTCGTGCGCGCGATCGTCTCGCAGGACACGCGCGGCTTCGACGGACAACGGGTGCTGGTTCCGAGCGGCTCGCGACTGATCGGGGAATATCAATCCGACGTGCGATCGGGCCAGAACCGAGTCTTAATAAACTGGACGCGCCTCATCCGCCCCGATGGGGTGACGATCCGACTCGCGTCGCCTGCGGCGGACGCATTGGGCGGCGCCGGCGTGCCCGGGCGTGTGCACAGTTTTTTCTTTCAAAGGTTCGCAAGCGCGGTGTTGCAATCGGCGCTGGCGGTCGGTGTGAATCTGGCGTCGGCCCCCACCAATGGCGCTGTCATCTTGGACCTTCCAGGGCAAGGCGTCGGCGCTGTCGTCGGCCAGCAGTTGGCGCCACCCAACGATCTCAGGCCAAAGATAACGGTCAAACAGGGCGCGGCGGTCGATGTGTTCGTCGCGCGCGACCTCGATTTTTCCGGTGTGCCTTCGTGGAAATAGCCGCCGTGGATTCGGCGAAAAATGGCTGAAGGTTGGGCTTGCCCTTCACCTGGACCGCCGACGCCGACAGAATTATCCCCGCCCTCGAACGAGGGCCAAGGGTTGGATTTTTCCCACCAACGCCAATCAGAGGTCGGGCACCAAGAACGCTCGAAATCATCCGGGCCAGTCTTCGTGAGCGTCGTTGGGCCAGCGGAAACATGTGTAGGTAACGGAGACCGAAAACGACCGAGACCGCACCTGATGCCACCAGCCGACAGGGATGAAGATCGCGTCGCCTGGGCTGAGATCGACGCGATAGCCTTCGACCGCATTCGCCAGGGGGAATCGGGCGCGTCGCACGGGATCATCGAGATCGATGAGCTCGCTGAACACCCCCTCGCAGGCAAAGAGATTGGCGGTTTCGCTTGGCGGCACGAGAATGAGGCTCTTCTCACCCACGAGCTGGACGAGCAGGTTGTTGGTCAGGTCGTGGTGCAGCGGCGTGAAGGTGGCCGCGCCGCCGATCCATGGAAAACCGGAGCCGTGTTCGTCGTCGTGATTGAGATAGGCGTCGATGGCGCCGAGGTCGCCCTGCAGGCTTGCCCAAAATGTTCGATTGCCTTCGGAGTTGTACGCGGTGAGATAGGTGTCGTTCGATGCAGTCAGTGAATGCTTCAAAAATTCGGCGAAGCGAACCGTTCGACGATGGGCCGCCTTCCGACGTTCATAGAGTTCGTCGGCATTGCGTCCGGTTTGGACCTCGACCATGAGGTCACCGACCCTGCCGCCGAGGCTCTCGGGAGTCCAGCGAGTGGCCGGCCATGCGCTGACCAGCCCATCCAATACAGCGGGCCGGCCCGGCGCGTAAATTTCGTTCAAGAATTCGTCACGCGTCGGCGGCTCGACGCGGATCAAGCCTCCGCCGTCGGATGCCAGACGGCGATGCCTCTCCTGGTTACGGAGCAACCAATCGCGCCGGCGCAGCAACGTCGCGCAATCGGGGCTGGGCGGTGCCGCAGGAGAACTCTCCTCGGTCGGTGGCAAATCACGCTTGGGCGCGGGCCGGCCTTGAAAGGGCGCCACGCGCAATTTGATCTGGTGGTCTACGAGCTTGCGCTCGTCCTGGGGCAGCAATCCGCGGTAATAACGCTTCTGCCATTTTGCGGCGGGATCGGCGGGAGGGTCGCGCTGAATCTCCGCCTGGAAGGCCCGACGCGCGCGATCCCACGCCGCGAAATCGGCCGCGAGCTGGGGTTCGGAACTCAGAGCGCGAAACTCCGGGTGAAAGGACTCGACGTACCCTCGCGGCACGGGGAAAAAGAAAGCGAAAGGCTGGCCCTTCTCGAAGCGCACCCAGTGGTTCGGGCGGGTGAATTTCCAGTTCATGGTAAATGAGTAGGGCGACCAATCCGTCTCTATCACTCCGGTCAGAGGGCTGATCGCGTCTATCGGGTGGTTCGGCGGTCCGCTCAAAAAGAGGTTCACTCCCTGAGGCGTTCTGAAAATCCCCGGAACATGAAAACTCAGCACGCCGTGGCCAAACATCGACACCGGCCCCTCGCAAGACTCGGCGCCGTCATCGGGGCGAATCTCGACGCCGTCAAGGTCATCGGCGCCGGTCCATCGCGTCCAGAAACCCCGGGGCGTAAGCGCAACCCAGCCGTGGCTGTTGGCGATGGAAAGAGGCAGGCATCGGTAGGCGAAGTTTTCCGGCGTCTGGTCCATCCAAGCGCGCCGCGCGCTCGCGGGCTCGAGGGTGGGGGCCCACGCCTCATGCAGGTAGCAGAGTAATTTGAGAGGCTCAGCCATCTTCGACTTTTCCCCCGGCCGCGCCGCCGTGCTTCTAAAGGCGCGCGCCTACCCTACGTCACACGCCTTGGTGCTTGGGCGACTGCAAGCGCATGTCGGAAGGTCAAGTCAAGGCCTCGCGGGCGGGGAGGCGCCGCGTTGAGGCATCCTCAACGCGGGCACAGGGGCCGCGGTAGGCCCGGGGCGACGGCGGCCGGTGGACTTCAGGAAAGGGATGGATGGCGTCGCGGCGCCGGTCAGGGACCTGATCGCGGCCGATCCGTTTCCGCGCGCGGCCAATTCCCCCTCCAATTTGCGGGGACTGGCCAATCCACGAGCTGCAGATTGCGGCGATTTCACGAGCTCGTTTCAGTTGCGGCACCCCCTTGCCCTCGGCTCAATTCTTGTTAGGGTCGGCCCGCGTCGGAGCGAGGCAACGCTTCGCGCCTAGAGATGAGCGGGGGGCGGATGAGGCACATTGCGGTGGTGCTGCCGGCGTTAGTGCTGCCGGCGTTGGTGGTGAGCCAGGCCGCGGCGGCCGAGACGGCGACTTACACCTATGACGCGCTCGGGCGGCTGGTGAGTTCCAGCTACGCTGGCGGCCCCCGCGACAGCAAGCAGGCGACGCTCAACTACGATCCGGCGGGCAACCGCACGCAATATTCGTATGGCGGGGTTCCTACCCCGACTCCTACTCCTACCCCTACTCCCACCCCGACACCGACGCCCACCCCGACACCTACCCCCACGCCGACCCCGACCCCGATGTCCGCGCTCAATCCAAGCGACGTTCTGGCGGGTCTTATTACCTACACGTTTCTGCCGACAAAGTTCGAGCAGAACGGCGTCAATCCATGGATCCGAAGCTTTCCCGTGCCTGGCGGCGAGGGTTCCGCCCAGATCGCGCAAGGCGGCGTCTCGGTCAACTACACGACTCCCGCCGCCAATGTCGGCATCGACCCCTGCACGTATGGGGCGAAGCAGGTTTTCACCATCAACGTAGGAGTTTCCGACAGCACCGGAGCCTCGATCACCAGCAACTACACAGTCACGATCAACGGCGTGAAGGGCACTGGAGGCGTCTGCAAATGAACGCGCCAGATCGCCGGCGAGCGGCCGAGGCCTTGCGAACGGTCCCCACCCCGAGCGCGATGCTATTGGGGTTCTTTCTGCTGGCGTCAGCCGCCGTTGTGGGCGCGGGGCCGGTCGCGGCTCAGACGCCTCCGCAGATCATTTCCCCGCTTAGCCTCGAACCCGACCACAACGGGGTCAACATCACGACAGGCCGGATCACTTTCCGCGGCCCGGAACTCTCGATTCCCGCGGCGCCCCGGCTCCGCTTCGACTATATCCAAAACGCCGCGCCGTATTTTCTCGACTCGTCCTCGGGTTCTGGCGATACCGCCCGACAGGACGGCGTGTCGGTCCACTACGGCGGCGAGACGTCCGAATCCTTTCATTGCCAGGATTACGATTGCACTAGCGTCAACGGCTACGGCGCCGTGACCGGAACCGGCTCGACACTCCTGCTAACGGCGCAGGGTCAAACAGCGATCTACCAGCGCGCGCCCTCGGGTGAAGTTTATCATTTCACAAACAAGGCATCCCACAGCTGCGGCCCCAACTCGTGCCAGAACCTCGCCTACGTGTCGTCGGTAGCATTCCCGGACGGAGAGGCCATAACCTACTCGTACGACACCGTGCAGGACAACGGCTACACTTATTATCGTCCAAATAAGATTGCCAGTGACACAGGGTATTATATTTCCATTACTTATCAGAACAGCACCTTTGGATCGCAAGACTGGGCTTCTCCCAAGACGGCGACGATCTACAGCGCCGCCGATCCAAATACCCCCCTGCAACAGCTGACCTATAACGAGAGCGGGACAATCACCGACATCGCGGGGCGGGTATGGACGTGCGCGTCGTGTCTGGGCGTCATGGGCGTGCCGATCGAGACGTTCAGCGGCAGCGAACAACTCCCCACCGAATCGAGCCCGGCGCGGCAGGTTGGTGTCTTCAGCTCGTCGTCCGGCATCAGCGTCGTCGGATCGGTGACGAACGACGGTGTCGGGTGGACTTACGCCTACCAGAACCTGAGTGGCAACGGACCCCAAGCTATTTACACTCAACTTAGTGTAACGGGTCCAAACGCTTACAGCCAGGTCTACACCATCGACCCCGGGTCATGGACAGTAATTGTCAAGCCTAACTTGATCACGCAGATAAAAGATTCATTGAATCGCATCACCGCCTTTCAGTATGGCGCGAACTATCAGGTTTCGAAGATCACCTACCCTGAACTGAACTCGGTTGAGGTCTTTTATGACCTGGATGGAAACATCATCAGCAAAATATCACATGCCAAACCGGGGTCGAATCTGGCCGACACGAGCGAGTCGGCATTCGTCGACACCACGAACTGCCTGGCCGTGCTCTGCTATCGGCCCATTTGGCACAAGGACGCACTCGGACGCGAGACCGACGATGCGTACGACGTGAACGGCCAATTGCTGGAACAGATCGACCCGGCGGATGCGACCGGAGTCCACAACGTCACCTACATCGATTATGATACGGTTGGACCGGTGTATCGCAAGCGCGTCGTTCATGAGTGCGGGCTAACCAATCCGCCCGCGATCAATCAGGCCGGGGCGCCGCCACCTTCCAATCCCTGCACGCTCAGCACCGAATTTCACACCGAGTACGACTACTGGGGCAGCACCTTCCTGCCCAGCGTCGAACGACGAGTGGATGAGGCGACCGGGACAACGCTGACGACCAGCTACGCTTATGACCCATCCGGTCATCTCGTGCAGGTCACCGGACCTTTGGCGGGATCGGACAAGCAATATGGCTATGACACGGTCGGCCGAAAAATCTGGGAAATGGCCCCCCGGGACGCCAACGGCTATCGGATCGCGAGGAAGTACGGCTACCGCGACTCGGACGACAAGATCGCCACCGTCCGGACCGGCACGGTCGCCAACTCGGACATCGCCGCCTTCGCCGTGACGAGCCGCATCGACACCACCTATGACGCGCAGCGGAATCCGGTGCGCGATGCGACCTCGTCGGGCGGTGCGAAGTACGAGGTGATCGACCGCTCGTTTGACAGCCGCGGGCGCAAGCTGTGCGAGACGACGCGCATGAACCCGGCGGCGTTCGGATCCCTCCCGAGCGACGCCTGTACGCTCGGCGGTCAGGGCTCCCAGGGCCCCGACCGGATCACGCAGAACGTGTACGATGCGGCCAATCAGCTTTTGCAGGTGCAGAAGGCCTATCTCACGCCGTTGCAGCAGAACTACGCCAGCTACAGCTACTCGCCAAACGGCAAGCAGACCTCCGTCAGCGACGCGGATGGCAATTTGGCGAACATGGCCTACGACGGCTTCGACCGGCTTTCGACCTGGACCTTCCCGTCGAAAACAACCGCCGGCCAGGTGAACACCGCCGACTACGAGCAGTACGGCTACGATGCGGCGGGCGAGCGGACGTCGCTGCGCAAGCGGGACGGGCGGACCTTGAGCTTCACCTACGACGCCCTGGGCCGAGTGATCGTCAAGACGACGCCGCCCGGCTGCGCGCCGCTCCAGGTCGGCTCCTGTCCCCCGGCCTCGGCGACGCGGACCGTCCACTATGGCTACGACATCCGCGGCCTGCAACTCTATGCGCGCTTCGACACCACGGGCGGCGAAGGGGTGACCAACAGGTATGACGGCTTTGGCCGCCTGACCTCGAGCGCGACCTCGATCGGCGGCTTTGGCGGGACGGTCTGGTCGACCTGGGACGCCGATGGGAACCGCACGCGGGTCAGGCACCCGGACGGGGCGCATTTCGACAGCGTCTACGATGCCGCCGACCGGCTGCGGTCGGCCACCATGACGCCCGTCGGCGGCACGGCGTCGCCCATCCTGACGATCGCCTACGACCCGCTCGGCCGGCGCGTGACGATGAGCCCGGCGAGCAGCGACATCGACTACAGCTACGACCCCGTCTCGCGCCTCTCGGTCCAGACGCAGCGTTTCGCCGGCGGCGTGGGCGACATGGCCGACACGCTGGGCTACAACGGGGCCTCTCAAATCGTCTCGCAGGCGCGTAGCAATGACGGCTTCGTCTGGACCGGCGGGGTTTCGGTCAGCCGGGGCTATGGGGTGAACGGGCTCAACCAGTACACCGCGGCCGGCCCGGCGCGCTTCACCTACGACGCCGACGGCAACCTGGTCTCGGACGGCGCCTCGACCTACGCCTACGACGCCGAGAACCGGCTGATCGCGGCCTCGGGCGCGGCGAGCGCGGCCCTCCTCTACGATCCGCTGGGGCGGCTGTGGCAAACGAGCGGGGGCACGGCGGGGGTGACGCGCTTCCTGCACGATGGCGATGAGATCGTCGCCGAGTACGATGGCTCGGGGGGCCTTCTGAGGCGCTACATGTGGGGCCCGGGCATCGACGAGCCGGTGCTCGAGGACGAGGGCGGGGCGCTCGCCTGCGGCGCTCCGGGGGCGCCGACCACCTTGGTGCTGCACGCCGACCATCAGGGCTCGGTCATCGCCTTGGCCGACTGCTGGGGCAATCGCACCAACGTTAACACCTATGACGAGTATGGCATCCCAGGCTCCGGCAACCTCGGCCGCTTCCAGTACACCGGCCAGGCGTGGATTCCCGAGTTGGGCATGTACTACTACAAGGCCCGCATCTACTCCCCGACCCTCGGCCGCTTCCTTCAGACCGATCCGATCGGGTACTCGGCGGGGCCGAACTTGTACATGTACGTCAACGACGACCCGATCGATAACACCGATCCCACGGGTCTGGATTGCAATAGCGGCAATGGGACGACGACCTGTGATCCTGGGGTTAAGGGACTTCCTGCCGTCAGTTTCCCGACGCCAAAGGGTTGGCCCTCACACATCGGCCCGGGCTCCAAAGATTATCATCACTACGACAAGACGGTCGCCACGAAGGGTGGCGAGACCAGGGCTGACCAGACCAGAAATGGTATTGTGAAAGCACCGACCCCTGGGGTCGGCAATAAGCCTGCAAGCCCAACGGGGACGGTAAACAATGCGACGCCGGGTGGCGTGCCGCCCAGCATGGTCAAATCGTATGTTGTCACCGATGCCAACGGCAACAAGGTGGTGACCAACGTGACTATGCCCGGTCACCCGCTGTTCCCCGGTTATGTCGAGCGTGGCGTGGTAACGGGACCTGGAACGATCACGGTCCACAATGCTGGCGAAGGCACCGGTGCCCTTCAGGGGCCTGGCAGTCCCGTTCGAGACATCATCGATAATGTATGGATCGGGCAGACACAGAGCATCCTCAATCAAAACCCAGGGCCGTAAGGGGATGCTGTGAACAAAAATCTCGCTCGCGTAACGCAGGTCATCCTATGCCTCGCGATTCTGGCTCCAGCTGTAGTCCTCGCGCCAGTATTAGGCGTGGTGGATCTTGGAATTGAAGTGGTCGTCCTGATTGGGGTTCTGCTCTTACTCGGGCACGTCAGCTGGCCTCTGAAAATCGTCCTGGTCCTGTTCGCGACGATGTTCTTCGTAATCCCTCCCGTACCCAACTATCTCTTGGTCTCAGACAAGGGGGTGTCGCTCCAATGGATAGGCTTGGCCAACGTGTTTAGGGACCCCCTCCCGATATTGGAGCGGCTGGCTTTTTATGGGCTCTGCTGGCTGGGACTTGCGAAGCTGTCCCAGAGGCGCTCAGCGTGATGGCAGGATAAAAGCCGCGTGGTGCGGGGCGGGCACCAGCTTGCAGCGCCAGGATTTTTTGCACCTCGCCCGACAGGGCCGCGAGGTGCGGAATCCGCCATCCCTCTGAGCACCCCCAACAATCCGCGAGGAGCGCCGCCGAGGACACGCCGGGGCCCTACGCCATGGCCCGACCCGAGGGCTGAAAGGTCGATGGCAGGATAGCCTTTGTGGCGGCGGATGAGCACAGCTTGGCCGTGACGGGAGGCTGGGACTCGGCCGCTGGTGTGGCGAAGTTGGAGTGTTCCCCAGCCCTTGATGGTCCGCCAGGTCGACAGGGGTCCGAGATCGTCCGAACCAACATTCCAGGACAATGGCGCATATCCTCATTGCGTGGGCTACGCCCACCCAACGATGCGATCAGGCGCCGCCCGACACCCCGCCGGCCTTGAGTCCGGATGCGCCCCCAAGACCAGGATTGTGGACAAGGGCGCATATACGGGTCGCGTGGGCTGCGCCCACCCGACCGCTGCGCCAGGCCTACGCCTGGACCTGAGCCAAGGGCGTTGCCCTTAGCGATCGGAGAGGATGGAGGGAGCGCGGCCGGCCGGCCGCCTCAACCCCGCTCCAGGCCCGCTGACGCGGCCCCTGCGCGCCCTGGCGGGCTCAGCCTTCGGCCTCGGGGTGGACCCGCCCGTCCGCCCCCGCTGAGGGCTTGGCGTGCGGATCGAAGGGCCGATCCGCTTCGGGGACGAAGCGTCGGCTGACGAGGGCCTTTTAGAGCTGCTAACAGGCTCCGCCAGAGGCGCGGCTGAGAGCCGAACCTTGGGGCAGGCGCTGCGATGTAACCGCCGGCCGGCGGCGGCGCGTCAGCCGATGATCAGGCCGATAGCGAGGCGCAGGGCGTCCTGATCCTCGGGCGCGAGAGCGCCGAGCCTGCGGATGACCAGGCCCTGCTCGAAGGTGGCGAAGACCGGCTTGACGGCGGAGGGCTTGATGAGGCCGGCGGCCTGCCAGTGGCGCAGCCAGACCTCGCCCAGGGCGGGGGTGGGCCGGAGCTGACTGGTCACGGCCATCATGATCAGATCGGGCCGCTCGATGTTGTAGGCGCGGCTGGAGACGATGACGGCCGGGCGCTGCTTGGAGGCGGTCTGGTCGGTGAACGGGAACGGCACGAGGACCACATCGCCGAACGCCAGGGTCGCCGAACTCGCGGGCGCTCGGGACCCGGTGACGCCGGCCTTAGAGGGCATCGTAGGCGTCGTCCTCGGGGTTGTTCCAGACGGCGGCGAAGGACGGCGCGCTGGCGGCCGAGGCGGCGCGCACGATGGCTCGGTCCTGATCGCGCAGACGCAGGAAATCGACGAAGTCCTCGACCTCGTGGATGCGGTCCGCCGGCAGGGTGTTGAGCTTCTCGATCAGGGCTTGGTGGGCGGCCATGGGGGCTCCTTAGGCGACGTGCTGGGCCAGCACGGTGTCGAGCATCTCGACCACGAACTTCTGCTTGGCCTTGGGCAGTTGAGCGATGGCGTCCACCTGCTGTTGCAGCCGTGAGACCGGCCCTCGCCGGGCCGGCGGCGGGGGCGGTCCATCGTCGGCGACCAGGGCCTCGATGGGCATGGCCAGGGCGCGCGCCAGCCGGGGCAACAGGGAGACCGGCACGCGGCGGCGGCCGACCTCGTAGGAGGCGAGCTGCGGCTGGGGAATGCCCAGGCGCTCGGCCAGCTGGACCTGTGTCAGATCGGCATCCTTGCGAGCCTGGGCGACACGGGCGCCGAGGGCTTGGAAGAAGGTGCGTTCGTCCGGAGTCATGGCCAAGCTCAGGGGGTGCGCGATCGGAATGGCAGCGCTTCGCATCAGCCTAACTCCCCTTTTACGGAACGACGTTGACTCAATGCCATAATGACATAGAACTTGTCGAGTCTATGACGCATTTTGCGCTTGACAGGTTTTTGGAGGAGCCCGCCGATGGCCCGTATCCCGGACGTGGAGATCGAGCGGCTGAAGGACGAATGCGACCTGGTCGCGCTGGTGGAATCCGCAGGGGTGAAGCTGGAGAAACGTGGCGCCGACCGGGTCGGCCGCTGTCCCTTCCACGACGACCAGACGCCCTCGCTGGTGATCACGCCTGCGAAGAATCTCTGGCGCTGCTTCGGGGCCTGCGACGCGGGCGGGGACGTGGTGGCGTGGGTGATGAAGCGCGAGGGGGTGAGCTTCCGCCATGCCGTGGAGCTGCTGAAAGCCGACTATGCGCCGGACCCTGGGACGGCGCCGGCGGCGCGGTCCACCGTCACCAAGCTTGCCCCGATCACGACGCCGGCTGAGGACGCCGAGCTGCTGGAGGAGGTGGTGGGCTTCTACCACCAGACCCTCCAGCAGACGCCCGAGGCGCTGGCCTACCTGGAGCGCCGAGGGCTCATCCATCCGGAGCTGATCGAGACCTTCCGGCTGGGCTACGCCGACCGAACCCTGGGCTACCGGCTGCCGGCGGCGACGCGCAAGGCGGGCGCCGAGGTGCGCGGCCGGCTGCAACGGCTGGGGGTGCTGCGCGAGAGCGGCCACGAGCATCTGCGCGGCTCGCTGGTGATCCCGATCCCGGGTCTGGAGGGTGGCCTGGAGGGCCGCATCGCCAACCTCTACGGCCGCAAGATCAGGGCCGACCTGCGGGCCGGCACGCCGGATCATCTCTATCTGCCCGGCCCGCACCGCGGCGTGCTGAACCCCGCCGCCCTGGCCAGCGAGGAGCTGATCCTCTGCGAGGCGCCCATCGATGCGCTGAGCTTCTGGTGCGCCGGCTACCGGCATGTGACCACGGCCTGGGGCGCCGGGGGCTTCACCGACGAACTGCTGGCGGCGATGGAGGCGCACGCCGTCAAGCGGGTGCTGATCGCCTATGACCGGGACGCGGCCGGCGACAAGGGCGCAGGCGTCGTCGCCGAGCGGCTGGCGGCGCGGGGGATCGCGGCCTTCCGGGTGAACTTCCCCAAGGCCATGGACGCCAACGCCTATGCGCTCGCCGTGAAGCCGGCGGAGAAGGCGCTGGGCGCCCTGCTGCGCGCCGCCGAATGGATGGCCGGGAGCGCCAGCCGGCCACGCTCGGCCGCCGTGGAGGACGAGGACCTGGACCTCACGCCGGCCTTGGAGCCGGCCACCTCAGAGCCCGCCCCAACCTCCCTCTTAGCCGCTAAGGAAGACGCGGTCGGGCCGGGCGCGGCGTCGGAGCCGTCCAGCCCGATCCCGCCGGCTGCACCGCCGCCTGTCGAGGCTGAGATCGGCGACCGTGACGTGACGATCCGGCTGGGCGACAGCATCTGGCGGGCGCGGGGGCTCAGCCGCAACGCCTCGACCGAGGCGATGAAGATCAACCTGATGGTGAGGCGTAACGAAGCCTTCCACGTGGACGGCCTGGACCTGCTCAGCGCCAAGGCCCGCGCCTCCTTCGCCGCCGAGGCGGCCGGCGAGATCAGCCTGCCGCTGGACGTGATCAAACGCGACCTCGGCCAGGTGCTCTTGAAGCTCGAGGCGATCCAGGATGAGCGCCTAGAGGCGACGAAACGGGCGGAGGCGGCAGGGCCGGCGCCGATGACCGCCGAGGAAGAATCCGCCGCCCTGGCCTGGCTACGCTCACCCGACCTCTTGGCGCGAATCGCCGCCGACGTGGCGCGGATCGGCGTGGTGGGCGAAGCCGCCAACGCCCAGGCGGTGTACCTGGCCGCGCTTAGCCGCAAGCTCGACAGGCCCCTGGCGGTGCTGATCCAGTCCACCAGCGCGGCCGGCAAAAGCGCCTTGATGGACGCGGTGCTGGAGCTGGTCCCGCCGGAGGAGCGGGTGACCTACTCCGCCATGACCGGGCAGAGCCTCTTCTACCTCGGCGAGGCCGACCTGAAGCACAAGGTGCTGGCCATCGCCGAGGAGGAGGGCGCCCGGCAGGCGGCCTATGCCCTGAAGCTGCTGCAGAGCCAGGGAACGCTGACCATCGCCTCCACCGGCAAGGACCCGGCGACCGGCAAGCTCGTCACTCAAGACTACACCGTGGAGGGGCCGGTGGCCCTGATGCTGACCACCACGGCCATCGACCTGGACGAGGAGCTGAAGAACCGCTGCCTGGTGCTGACCATCGACGAGAGCCGCGAGCAGACGAGAGCCATCCACGCCCGCCAGCGCTTCGAGGAAACCTTGGAAGGCTTGCAGGCCGGCGAGGACCGCGTGCGCATCCTGACCCTGCACCAGAACGCCCAGCGGCTGGTCCGCCCGCTGAAGGTGGTGAACCCCTATGCCGAGCGGCTGACCTTCCTGGACGAGCAGACCCGCACCCGGCGCGATCATCGCAAGTACCTGGCGCTGATCCGCACCATCGCCTTGCTGCACCAGCATCAGCGGCCGGTCCGCCAACTTGCCCGCGAGGGCGCCGAGCCTGTCGCCTACATCGAGGCGACCCTGGCCGATATCGCCGCCGCCAACGGCCTGGCGCACGCGGTGCTGGGCTCGACCCTGGACGAGCTGCCGCCGCAGACCCGGCGCCTGCTGGGCCTGGTCCGGAGCCTGATCGGCGCGAGGGCGCAGGCCGAGGGGATCAAGCCGCGCGAAGTGCGCTTCACCCGCCGCGAGGTCCGCGAGGGGACCGGCTGGGGGGACACCCAGCTCCGCGTCCACCTCGCCCGCCTTGAGGAGCTGGAATACCTGCTGACCCGTCGCGAGGCCGGCCGCGTGGTCTACGAGCTGGCCTGGGATGGCGAGGGCCAGGCCGGCGAGCCCTTCGTCATGGGCCTGATCGACGTGAGCGACCTCGAACAGCCCGGGAACGAATGGCGCTACGACGACGAACCTGCGGGGGCGGAGGATCAACCTGCGGGGCGCCTGCGGGACGAGTGCGGCCCGTTCGCGGGGCTGTCGCGGGGTGCGGAACATGGCCCGATCCCCTGGCCGGACAAGGGCTTGGACGAGGCCCGCGCGCCGAAGCCTGAAAATGCACGTCTGGGGCGGAACGGCGCGGCGGTCATAACCGTACCCGTGGCGGCGCCCTTGGCTGTCGTAGGCGCCTGATGCGCGGCGTGAAGAACCCGCCGCTGCCGGGCGAGGGCGACCCCGACAGCCTGGCGACCTACCGCGCCCGCTACCTGGCCTGGCTCGCCGAGCGCAACTTCTCGGCCGAGACCCTCGAAAGTCGTGGCCGCGACCTCTACGCCTTTATCGTCTGGGCGGCCGAGCGGGGCCTGGCCGAGCCTCGGGAGATCACCCGGCCGATCCTGGAGCGCTATCAGCGCCACCTCTACCACTGGCGGAAGGACGACGGCGCGCCCTTGAGCTTCCGCACCCAGGGCGGCCGGCTGGCGCGGATCAGGGGCTTCTTCCGCTGGCTGGCCAAGGAACGCTTCATCCTCGCCAACCCGGCGGCCGAGCTGGAGCTGCCGAGGATCGAGCGGCGGCTGCCGGCGGCGACGCTGACGGCTGAGGAGGCCGAGGCGGTGCTGGCGGTCCCGGACCTGGCCGACCCCATGGGCCTGCGCGACCGGGCGATCCTGGAGGTGTTTTACGCCACCGCGATCCGCCGGACCGAGCTGACCAAGATCGGGCTCTTCGACGTGGACCATGGCCGCAGCGTGATCATGGTGCGCCAGGGCAAGGGCAAGAAGGACCGCGTCGTCCCCATGGGTGAGCGGGCTGGGGCCTGGCTGCAAGCCTATCTCGACCAGGTGCGCCCTGGCCTCGTCGTCGGCCGCGATCCGGGCTTCCTCTTCCTCACCGCCAAGGGCGGGCGCCTGGCGCCTAAGAAGCTCAGCGACCGGATCAGCCGCTACGTCATCGCCTCCGGCGTCGGCAAGGCCGGCGCGTGCCACCTCTTCCGCCACACCGCCGCGACCCTGATGCTGGAGGGCGGGGCCGACATCCGCTTCATCCAGGCCCTGCTCGGCCACGAGAGCCTGGAGACCACCCAGATCTACGCCAAGGTGTCGATCGGCAAGCTCAGCGAGATCCACGCCGCCACCCACCCGTCCGCCAAGCTGGCCAGCGCCACCGCCGTCGCCGACGCGCTCTCGGCCGCCGAGGACCACGCCGAGGCTTAGGCGACCCCATCTTCCTCTTAGCCAGCCCAGCCGTCCGCGCGTCAGCGCGGGCGGGTCTTCCCGTGCGTCCGCGCGCGTGTCACCGTCACGGCGAAGGTCTTTGAAAACCGAATCTCTGCAGCTCCGAAACCGCCTCAAGGGCGAAACCGGCTCCGGCGCGAATCCGCGACGGCCGAACCTCGACTAACCCCAGGAACTGCCTCAGCAAAACCGGCCCGGCTACGACCGCCGCACGTCGGGGGCCTCAGTCCCTCCAGACCGACCCCGTCGGCTACAAGGACCAGATCAACCTCTACGCCTATGTGGGAAACGATCCGGTGAATAAGACGGACCCAGCTGGGACGGATGCCCTTTGGGTGACCAACCCAGACGGCACGACAACGTTGGTGATCCCCGTCCAAGATACTGGCCAGGGCGCGACCCCTGGGAATGTCGCGGCCATCGTTGAGCGGGCGAACAGTCTGACGATCGAGGGCGGCGGAACAAACATCCAGGTTGTTCCGACTAACCGGCCAATCGGTGGCATCTTGAACCGAATGGACT
>JBBRQW010000028.1:0-30147 GCA_038225765.1 Caulobacterales bacterium
CTGCTGGAGACCATCGGCATGCCGGAGGCGGAGTTTTCGGCCTTTCTGGAGTTGGAGGCGCTGAAGGCCAAGCACGACTACATGCAACAGTTCGGGGTTGGTTCCAACGCCGACATCGCCCGCACACTCGCCATGTTCGGCGGCTTCACCGAAGGGTTGCAGCTGTTCGCCAGCTTCGCCATGCTGATGAACTTCCCGCGCTTCAACAAGATGAAGGGCATGGGCCAGATCATCTCCTGGAGCGTGCGCGACGAGAGCCTCCACTGCGAAGGGATCATCAAGCTCTACCACGCCTTCAACGCCGAGACCGGAGCGGTGACCAGGGCGGTGGCCGACGACATTATCGATTGCTGCAAGACCGTGGTCGGCCTGGAGGACCGGTTCATCGACCTGGCCTTCGAGGCCGGCGAGGTGCGCGGCATGACGCCGGCCGACATCAAGGGCTACATCCGCTTCATCGCCGACTGGCGATTGCGCCAACTGGGCCTGCCGACGGTTTACGGCGCCAAGGAAAATCCTCTGCCCTGGCTGCAAAGCCTGTTGTCCGGTGTCGAGCACGCCAACTTCTTCGAGGCCCGCTCCACTGAATATTCCAAGGCGGCGACCCGTGGCGCCTGGCACGGCGAAAGCGGTGTGTGGGCGGCCTTCGATCAGGCGATCGCCAAGCGTCCGAGCCTCACGACGACGGCGCTGTAGATCGGGGCAGGCCCGGTAAAAGGGCGCCCGCCGCGGACCGTTTTCGTCCAGCGACGGGCGCAAGGGGACTGACCATGAAGTTCCGAGCAGGGATGTGCACCCATCCCGGCCCTCGTTCGAATCACCTTGACGTGAGGAACGACCTTTCGGCCCTCAACGGGGAAACATAGGCCGCTCGAGCTGGCGTTCGTCGAACTTCGCGCCCGGCGGCAGGCGCCATTCGCCGTGAAAGTCGAACGCCAGCGTGCGGCACAGGTGGGCGCTGGCGCCGGCCGCGGTGTCGCCAAGCACGAAGACGCGAAGATCGCGATTGGCCCGCAGGCGGCCGAACGCCATCCAGGCCCGCCTCGAGCCCGGACAGAAGGCGGCGATCATGGCCGGCCCATCGCCACTTGGCATAACCTCATAGAGGTCCCGCTCGGGAGCGCCGCCGATCAGGGCGGTGAGGCCGCCGCGTCCCAGCGCCTCGTCCTTGGCCGGTTTGAGATCGGCGCTCGCCTGGCCTTCGGTCGCCAGGACGCGCAGCACCGTGGTGAAGACCAGGCGTTGATTGAACTCGAAGGTCACCGCGCCGGCGGCGTGCCGGGTTTCCGTGTCGGACGGATCGTAGGAGAAAATCCGCAAGGTCGAGGCGTGGGCGGGGCCGGCCAGGGCGAGGGCGGCAGCCAGAGAGGCGAAGGGTTTCATGGCGCCTTATCGAACCTTCAACCTGAGCATGGCGGCGTCGCCGTCAAAACCCACCAGCCGCCACACGCCGCCTTGGTCGGCAAAGGTGAGCAGGCACGGCCCCCTTTTGTCGCGGGCGGCGCATACGCGTCCGTCCGGCAGGGCTCGCAGGCCGCCGGCCAAAGTCAGGGCGCGCGGGATCGGCGTATCTGGACGGTAACCGTAGTAGTCGGCCACGGCGCGGAACACCTCGGGCTGGATGAGCGTGTCGCCGGCGAGCCTGGCCACGGGGCCCGAGAGCAGGACGCCCAGTCCCTTCCAGGCGTCCGGCAGCCGCGCCGCCGCCGCGCGATCAACAAGGCGCGCCTGAAGCTGAGCCTCCAAGGCCCGGCGATCCACATGGGCGTCGAAGGCGGCGTGGTCGTTGTCGCGAATGGCCACCAGCAGGCTGTGCACATCGCTGGCCGCCGCCAGGCGCTGGGTGGTGGCGCAACTGGCCACAATGGCGGTCGCCAGGATCGCGGCGAGGAGGCGGAGGGGCTGGGTCATGGCGCTCGGCGCCTCATTGACGCGTCCGCGTGGCGCCCGCAAGGTGCCGGCCCCCTCATGCGCCGGTTCGCGCTTTGAAAAAGGCGATCACCCGCTCTTCGGCCTTCTTGGTTGGCCCATTCGGGTCGCGGTCGTCGAGATGCAGGGTGAGCACCGAATGGGCGGGCATGCGGGGATCGGGCAGGCCGTCCGCCGCGGCGATCTCGATGGCTTCGAAGCGGTCGCCGAAGGTTGCCTTGAGGGCGTCGAACCGCGCGTCGGGAACGAAGGGGTCGCCGATGAAGCGCAGGCCGATCATGGAAAGATCCTCATCGGCGAATCGCTTCTTGGCGCAGGCGATTTCGCCGGGCGAGGCGCCGATGCCGGCGGCGCGGCGCCTGGACCCGGCCGCCAGCGGCAGGGACGGTTGCGACAGGACCGGAGCGACGACCGACGGCTCGGTCATCATGGCCAGGGCGAAGCCGCCGGTGAAACACATGCCCACCGCCCCCACCCCCTTGCCGCCGCACTCGGCGTGGGCGTACGCGGCCAGGGCCCGCAGCCAATCGACGATCGGGCTGGATTTGTCGGCGGCCCAGACATTGAATTCCCGCCGAATGCAGATGCCCTTGACCATTTCGCCCAGCGAATAGAGCGGCGTCACCTCACGCCCAGGATCGCCGAACAGACTCGGGCAGAACACCGTCATTTCCGCCGCCGCCACCCTGTCGGCGAACCGGATCACCTGGGGGTGCAGGCCCGGCATCTCATGGATGACGATCACCGCCGGCCCGGTTCCCCGGCGATACACCGGCCGCGTCCAGCGACCCTTCGGATCGGTGAAGTCGAATTTCATGTAGCCGGCAAAGGCGTCCTGGCGATCCATGGCGATCTCTCTGGCTGCGTCTCTAGGCCAAAGCGGCTCGCGCGGCGTGCTGGTCGGTCATGGCGTTTGCCGCGGCGCGGCCGCTGTCAATCCCGCCCCGCGACGCCAAGCCTTGGCGAAGACCAAGTAGATCGGCAAGGGGGCGATGGCGACCACGGCCGACCCCAGGCCGGCGAGCGGATCGTCCCACACCACCACCGCGATGAGGGCGGCGCTGATGATGGCCACGCCGATGGGGAGCCATGGAAAGAGGGGCATTCTGTAGGGCCTGGGCAGATCGGGCTCGGAGATCCGCAGGCGGATGGCGGAGAGGCACACGATCAGCCCCACCCCCATGCTCCAGGGCGCGTCAATGCGCACGATGCTCTCGTAGCTCCCGGTGGCCGCGAACGCCGCCGCGACGACGGCGGTGGCGGCGACGCCGAGCCTGGGCGCGCCGCCGCGCGCCACGGCGGCGAAGGCGCGGGGCAAAGCGCCGTCCCTGGCCATGCGGAAGGTGACTCGCGGAACGACCATGATCTGCAGGTTGACAATGGCGGCGAGGGAAAACAGCCCCATGGCGGTGATCACCGTGTCCCCCGCGGTCCCCAGGGAAATCTTGGCGGCGTCGCCCACCGCCAGGGTCGATCCGGCGATGGCGGCGGGGGAAAGGACATGGAGGACGGCGGCGTTGACCAGGACATAGAGTACGGTCACCGCCGCTATGCCGCCAAAGGTCGCCCGCGCCACGTTGCGCTCGGGTCGATCCACTTCCTCGGAGAAATAGATGGCGGCGTCCCAACCGGCGTAGGTCTGGTAGATCACCCGGATGGCCATGACCGCCGCGCCGATCGTGGTGACACCGGCCAGGGCGGCGCCGGGCGCGGCCACGCTCGCCGCCGCGCCGGCCGGGGCGTGGGGAGAGGCGAACAGGATCGCCGCCAGCAGCAGGAAGGCGGCGCCCTTGACGGCGCTGGCCACGCTCTGCGAGCCGCCGCTGAACCGTGTGCCGACCCAGTTGACGGCGGCCACGGCCGCGATCAGGCCGACCGCGAGGGCCGAGGTGGAAAGCCTCGGCGCGAGGCCCAGGCGATGGACATATTCGCCGAAAACCACCGAGATGAAGCCGCTGGCGGCGGTGTAGCTCAGCCAGGCGATCCAGCCGGTGAAGAAGCCGACGGTCGGCCCGAAGGCGCGGCGGGCGATGGGAAAGGGCCCGCCGGCCATGGGGACCGAGGCGCCCGCCTCCACCAGCGGCATGGCCGACAACAGGGTTATCCCGCCGCCCACCGCCCAGGCCAGCAGGATCAGGGTCGGGCTGGAGAGGCCCAGCGCCACCACGCCGGGGGCGCGCATGATCCCCGAGCCCACCATGCCCCCCACCACCACGGCCAGACCGAAGATCAGGCCCAGAACCCGCAGGAGGCCGGGGGGCGCATGGGGCGTGTGGTGCTCGGTCATCGTCGTTTTCCCCCCCGGCGATCGGTCGGGGCCATCCTTGCCGGACGGGGCGGGAAGCGCAAGGGCCGCCCATTCCGTTGCCTGGCTGTTCATTGACCCCTCCGCCGAGGCGTGCCTAATTGCTTCTCGTCGATCCGCGACGAGAGAGGAGGGTTTCTTAGATGACTGCGTTCAGCCGCGACACCCTCCGCCGCGCCCGACGCTAGATGCCCCGCATCGTCGTTCGGCGCTCTCTCCTGACGCCGATCGAAGGATCGTTCCCTTGCTAGAAACCTACGGTTGGAGCGACGCGCTCCAGCACGACTTCGCCCCCCACGCCGCCGCCGGCCTGATCGCCGGGCGGGTGATCCTCCAGCAACGCGGCCTCTATGGCCTGGCCACCGATCTGGGCGAGCTTAGGGCCGAGATCAGCGGCAAGCTGGCCCGCGACGCCGAGGCCGGAGGCTATCCGGCCGCCGGCGACTGGGTGGCCTTGGCCGCCGGCGGGGCTGGCGAACTGGCCATCATCCACCATGTGCTGCCGCGCCGCATCGCCTTCACCCGAAAGGCCGCTGGCTCGGGCGGCGGCTTGCAGGTGGTGGCGGCTAACGCCGACGTTGCCTTCATCACCGCGGCCCTGAACGGCGATCTCAATCCCCGACGACTGGAGCGCTACCTGGCCGCCGCCTGGCAAAGCGGGGCGTCGCCGGTGGTGGTGCTGACCAAGGCCGACCTGGTCGACGATGTGGAGGCAGCCGTGACGGCGGTGGAAGCGGTGGCGGTCGGCGCTCCGGTGCTGGCCATCTCGTCCCTCACGGGCGAGGGATTGGAGGCGGTGCGCGGCTATCTGGCCCCCGGCCGCACGGCGGTGATGGTCGGCAGTTCGGGGGTCGGCAAATCGACCCTGCTCAACGCCCTCATGGGAACCGAGCGCATGGCGACGGGCGCGATCCGTGAGGACGACGGGCGCGGGCGACACACCACCTCGCACCGCGAACTCATCGCCCTGCCCGGCGGCGGCCTGCTGCTCGACACGCCTGGGATGCGCGAGCTTGGCCTTTGGGACAGCGAGGAAGGACTCGTCGCCACCTTCGAGGATATTGAGGCCCTGGCGGCGAACTGCCGGTTCGGCGACTGCGGCCACACCAACGAGCCCGGCTGCGCTGTGCGCGCGGCGCTGGAGAGTGGGGCGTTGGATGAGGCCCGCTGGCAGGGTTACCGAAAACTCCAGCGCGAACTGGCGTTCACCGAAAGCAAGGAGGATCCCGCCCTACGCGCCGCCCGCCGCCGCCAATGGGTGACGATCACCAAGGCTCAGCGGTCGGGCAAGAAGGCGCGGGGCAAGGATTAGGCTCACGATCCATGAAGGGATTCACGGAATTGGCAATCAAGGGGCGAGAAGCGTAGCCTCACATCGTCACCGGCAAAAGGGGAAGCGCCATGCGCGCACGGGTCTTGGGAATTGAGATCGGCCTGATCGCCGGCTTGGCGTCGCTCGGCTTCGCCGCCCAGGCGCGGCCTTCGCTCAGCCCGAGGAACACCAGCTTCACCGCCAAGGGCCAGGTGACCATCACTAAGGGGGTCTCACATCCTTCGTGTGCGGCCCACTTCGTGGGAACCACGGATGCGGCCGGTTTCGGGCAAATCACCGGCGCGACGTTCACCGGCAGCGACTTTTGCACCGCCGTCACGTCGGCCACCCTGCCCTGGTCGATGAAGGCGGAAACCAGGAGGCGGGCCCTCCTCCAAAATGTGGACCTCAGCACGCCCCTCGGGTTCTGCGGCCCGGTCAATGTGACCGTCTACGTCTCCTCGACGGGCCGATTCACGTTCTCCGCCTCAGCGCCGCCCGACTGTTTTATTCAGGGCTACGTCAAGACAACGCCAGTGGTGACCATCGTCAAACCCTGATCATTGGGCGAGGCAATCCCCAGGGGCGTCCGACAGCCGGCCTACAGGGTCCGCCGCACCTCTTCGACGGTGAAGCACTCGATGAAGTCGCCGGCCTGGATGTCCTGGAAGCCGGCGAAGGCCATGCCGCATTCCTGGCCAGAGATGACCTCGGCGACCTCGTCCTTGAAGCGCTTGAGCGTCTGCAGGGTGCCCAGTTCCAGCACCACCACGTCCTGGCGCACGATCCGCACCCGCGCGCCACGCCGCACCACGCCCTCGCGGACGCGGCAGCCGGCGATGCGGCCGACCTTGGAGATGTCGAAGGCCTGCAGGACCTCGGCCGAGCCCAGGAAGGTCTCGCGCTGGATCGGGGCCAGCATCCCCGAGAGGACGCCTTTGATGTCGTCGATGAGGTCGTAGATGATCGCGTAATAGCGAATCTCGACGCCCTCGTGCTCGGCCAGCTGGCGGGCCTGTTTGGAGGCGCGGACGTTGAAGCCGAGGACCGGCGCGCCGGCTCCCTTGGCCAGCATGACGTCGCTTTCGTTGATCCCGCCGGCCCCGGACAGAATGATCCGCGCCCGCACCTCGTCGGTGCCGAGCTTGTCGAGCGAGCCGACGATCGCCTCGGCCGAGCCCTGGACGTCGGCCTTCACCACCAGGGGCAGCTCGGAGACCTTCTTGTCGGCCAGCTTGGCCATCATGTCGGCCAGCGAGCCGCCGGCGCCCACCGGGTTGAGCGCGCGCTCGCGCTTCTGGCGGACGCGGTATTCGGTGAGCTCGCGGGCCCGCGCCTCGTTTTCCACCACCGCGAACGGCTCGCCCGGATCGGGGGCGCCGTCGAGGCCGAGGATCTCCACCGGAACCGAGGGGCCGGCCTCGTCGACCGGCTCGTCCCGCTCATTGATCAGGGCGCGCACGCGGCCGGCGTTGGCGCCGGTGACCACGATATCGCCGCGTCTCAAGGTGCCGCGCTTGACCAGGACGGTGGCCACCGCGCCACGCCCGCGGTCCAGCTTGGACTCGATGACCACCCCCTCGGCCGTGCGGTCCGGGTTGGCTCTGAGGTCCATAACCTGCGCCTGCAGCACGATGGCTTCCATCAGGTCGTCGAGTCCGAGTTTCTCGAGCGCCGAAACCTGGACGGCCTGGGTTTCGCCGCCCAGGCTCTCGACCACGATTTCGTGCTGCAGCAATTCGTTGATCACCCGGGTGGGATCGGCGTCGGGCTTGTCGATCTTGTTGATGGCCACGATGAGCGGCGCGCCGGCCGCCTTGGCGTGCTGGATAGCCTCCACCGTCTGGGGCATGACCCCGTCGTCGGCCGCCACCACCAGGATGACGATGTCGGTGACGTTGGCGCCGCGGGCGCGCATGGCGCTGAAGGCGGCGTGGCCGGGGGTGTCGAGGAAGGTGATCCGCTCGCCGTCCTTGAGGCGCACTTGATAAGCCCCGATGTGCTGGGTGATGCCGCCATGTTCGCCGGCCGCCACATCGGTGGCCCGCAGGGCGTCCAGGAGGCTGGTCTTGCCGTGATCGACGTGGCCCATGACCGCCACCACCGGCGGGCGGGGGACCGTCGCCTCGCCGTCGTCGTCGGCTTCGGCCAGGAAGCCGGTCTCCACATCGCTCTCGGAGACGCGGCGGACGGTGTGGCCGAACTCGGTGGCCACCAGTTCGGCGGTGTCCGATTCAATCACGTCCGTGCTCTTGAGCATCATGCCCTCGCGGGCCAGGAACTTGATGATCTCCACGCCGCGGGTGGCCATCCGCCCGGCCAGTTCCTGCACCGTGATGACGTCGGGGATGACCACTTCCTTGGCCGCCTTGACCGCCTCCTGGCCGCCGCCCTTGCGCTTTTCCCGCTCACGCTCGCGGGCCCGGCGGACCGAAGCGAGCGAGCGCATCCGCTCGACCGCGCCCTCGTCGTCGCCGGCGACCGCCTGGATGGTGAGACGGCCCTCGCGGCGTCGGGGTTCGCCCCGCAGGCGCGAAACCGCCTTGCCGGCCCCCGTCTTGCCCTTGCGCGCGTCCTCTTCATCGAAATCGGGGCGCCGGTCGAGATTCAGGCTGCCGGGCCTGGGCGCTTGGCGCGTGGCGCGCTGGATTTCGGGAGAGGCCGGCTCGGCCCCCGGGCGGGGAGCGCCGGGACGTGGCGCGCCGTCGCGCGGAGGCCTGGGGGCGAGGGCGGAATAGCGCACCGTCTCGCCAGGGCGCGACGGTCGCTCGCGCGCCGCGCCGGCGTCGCCGGCGCCTTCGCGGGGCGGTCGCGCGGCAACATCCGCGCCGGGCCTGGCGGCGCGCTGGTTGAAGGCGACCCCTCCCGATGGCCGATCCGGGCGATAGGTGGTGGTGCTCGGGCGCTCGTCGCGACGCTCGCGGCCAGGCTCATAGGTGCGGGTCTGGGCGGGCGCCGGCGAGCGAATCGGCTCGGCGGGGCGAGCGGCGGTTGCGGCGGGCGGCGTCGTCCTGGCGGGCGCGGCCGGCTGGGCCACGGCGGCGATCGGAGCGGCGGCCGGGCCCGCGGCGTCCGGTTCGGCCCCGGCGGTCGCGGCCGGGGATGCGTCCGGCGCCGAGGCGGCGGGGCTGGGGGTCTGACCTTCCAAACTGGCGGGGGCGGGTTCGCTCGGCGACCGCGCCTGGCGTTCGGCGGCCAGCCGCTCCTGCTGTTGGCGGGCCGCTTCGATGACCCGCTGGCGCTTGCGGCGCTCGTCCTCGGAAAGACCGCCGGCGGGCGCGACATCGGCGGCCGGCGCTGGGCGCGGCGGCGTCGGCCCGCGCACGTCGAAGGCCGCCCGCCGCTCGCCGACCGGCGGCGCGGCGGCGCCCGCGGGCTCCAGGCGGCGCCGCTTGGTCTCGACCATCACCGTCTTGGTGCGCCCGTGGCTGAAACTCTGCTTAACCATCCCGGCGCTGACCGCCGCGCCGGCGCGGGGCTTCAGGGTCAGCGGCGTCCGGGTCCCCGGAGCGGGCGTCCCGGCGGGGGAAGAAGACTGTCGGCCGTTGTCGTTCTCGTCCGTCATGCGCTCGCTTGACTGTCCTTCGCCAGACCGCAAAGGCCCAGCCATTTCATAAACGAAGGAGGGGCCGGGGCGGCATTTCGCCCCGTCCCTCTCTTCAAGGCTCCTCGCGCCAACTCTCAGGGAAGAGCGGGCGGAAGCCCGATAGCCGCTCGACTTCGTGTGTCCAGCGGTCGGCGCCTCGCCCGGCAAGGAGGGCGGTGTGTATCACATTCTCCGCGCCCAAGGCCAAACTCAATTCGCCGCCGGCGAACAGGCCCAACATGAGCGGCGGGCGGGGGCTTCGCCGGGCGGCGGCGAGGAGCTTGCGACGCCCGTCCGCCGCCCCGTCCACGGCTTCGACGAGAAACGCCGCCTTGCCGGCGGCCACCGCCGCCAGCACTTTTTCGAACCCGGAGGTAAGCTCGCCGGCCTTGCGCGCAAGGCCCAGGGCGGAAAGAAGCCGTCGCGTCAGCAGCGCCTCCACTTGGTCGGCGAGGTCGGGGGCGGCCGTGAGGCCGGCCTTGGCGGCGCGCGCGAACAGGCCTTTCCTGGCCGCCCGGTCCACCGAGGCGCGGTTGGCGGCCACCCACAGGCCGCGACCGGGTAGCTTGCGGGCCAGATCCGGCGCGACCAAGCCGCCCGGTCCGGCCACGAAGCGGATCAGCCGCCTCTCGTCCATCACTTCGCCCGAAACGATGTCTCGCCGCTCGCGGGCGGCGCCCGCCAGGGTCTGGGCCACGGCGCCTCGCCTCAGCCTCCGCGCGCCGGCGGCGCGTCGCCGAACACCGCCCTCGCCTCTTCCTGAGGGGTCATCTCGCCGCTCGGCTCGTCCTCGACGGCCGCTTCGACCACCGCCTCGGGTTCGATCCAGCCCGCCGCCACCCGCGCCCGCATGATCAGGCCCTCGGCGTCCTCGGGGCTGAGAGCGAAGGCGTCCAGAACGCCCGGCTCACGGACCCGTTCACCGGAGGGTTTATTGTCGTACCAGCCGCGGATATCGTCGGGCACCAGGCCGGCCAGATCCTCCACGGTCTTGACCTCGCCCTCGCCCAGGGCCACCGCCATGGGCAGGGTCACGCCCTCGACCTCGAGCACGCTGTCCTCGACCCCCAGTTCGCGGCGGCGGGCGTCGTATTCCGCCGCCTCCTTGTCGAGGAAATCGCGGGCCCTGGCTTGGATCTCTTCGGCGGTGTCCTCGTCGAAGCCCTCGATCGCCGCGATTTCGTCCGGCTCGACATAAGCCACCTCCTCGACGGTGGCGAAACCCTCGGTGACCAGGAGTTGGGCGATCACCTCATCGACATCGAGGGCTTCCTGAAAGAGCACGGTGCGCTCGGCGAATTCGCGCTGGCGCCGCTCGCTCTCCTGGCTCTCGGTCATGATGTCGATCTGCCAGCCGGTGAGCTGGCTCGCGAGCCTGACGTTCTGGCCGCGCCGGCCGATGGCCAGGGAAAGCTGCTCGTCGGGCACCACCACCTCGACCCGCTCCTCCTCCTCGTCCATCACCACCTTGGTGACCTCGGCGGGGGCCAGGGCGTTGACCAGGAAGGTCGCCTCGTCGGCGTTCCACTGGATGATGTCGATCTTCTCGCCCTGCAGCTCGGCCACCACCGCCTGCACCCGCGAGCCACGCATGCCCACGCAGGCGCCGACCGGATCGATGGAGCTGTCGTTGGAGACAACCGCCATCTTGGCCCGGCTGCCGGGATCGCGGGCCACGGCGCGGATCTCGATCACCCCGTCATAGACCTCCGGCACCTCCTGGGCGAACAGCTTGGCCATGAAGCCGCCGTGGGCGCGCGACAGCATGATCTGCGGCCCCTTGGTCTCCTGGCGGACATCGTAGATGTAGGCGCGCACCCGGTCGCCGACCTGGAAGGCCTCGCGCGGGATCGACTGATCGCGGCGCATGATCCCCTCGCCTCGGCCCAGATCGACAATGACATTGCCGTATTCCACCCGCTTGGCGACGCCGTTGACGATCTCGCCGACGCGGTCCTTGAACTCCTCATACTGGCGCTCGCGCTCGGCCTCGCGGACCTTGCCGGTGACCACTTGGCGGGCCATCTGGGTCTGCACCCGGCCAAATTCGAACGGCGGCAGTATTTCCTCGTAGGTCTTGCCGATCACCGCGGCCTTGTCGTCGATCAGGGCGTCGGAGAGTCGCTTCTGGGCGTATTCGTTGACCGCCAAAATCTCTTCGCCTTCTTCGGCGTCGGGGTTTGGATTGGGTTGGGGCTCATCGGGGATGACGGTGACCACGCGGGTGATGGTGGTCTCGCCGGTCTTGGTGTCGATATGGACGCGGATGTCGTGATCGGCGCCGTAGCGGGTGCGGGCGGCCTTCTGGATGGCCTCTTCGATCGCCTCGATGACGATCTCCTTTTCGATCGATTTCTCGCGCGCCACGGCGTCGGCGATCTGCAGGAGTTCGAGCCGATTGGCGGAAATGCCGGTCACGGTCATGGGGTGGTGTCCTCTTGGTCGGTAGGCGTTGACTGTTCTTGAGCGAGGCGGGCGGCCCTGGCGACGGCGCCGCGCGCCATCAAGGCGTCGGTCACCACCAGCTTGGCGTCGACGATCCAGGCAAAGGGCAACAGGGCGGTTTCGGCGTCGCCTTCTATATCGATACCAACGTGGTCGCCTTCGACGCCGGCCAAACTACCCTTGAAGCGCTTGCGGCCTTCGGCCAGGCGGTCGATTTCGATCCGCGCCTCGCAGCCCTCATAGGTTGTGAAATCCTCCAGCCGCGTCAGCGGCCGGTCGATGCCGGGGCTGGATACTTCCAAAAGATATTCCCCGGCGACCGGATCGGCGGCGTCCATCACCGGCGAGATCGCCCGCGCCAGGGCGGTGCAATCCTCGACCAGCATGGTTCCATCGGGCCGTTCGGCCATGATCTGCAATCTCCGCGCCCGATCGCCGCCCATCAGCCGCAGGCGCACGATCCCATAGCCCGCCGCCCCGGCCACCGGGTCGAGCAGTTCGAGCAGCCTCTGATCCTCGGCGGTCTTGCCGCGCACGAAGGTTCCCTTCGAGACAAACAAAAAGCGGCTGGCCTTTTCAGGGGCCGCCGCTCGAAGACGCCATCCAGCGCCAACGGACGATGTGAGAGTGCATATAGCGCGGGCGAGGGGGAATGTCAGCCCCCTTTTGGCCGCCCGAATTGGCGAAGTTTCGCCGCGCTGCCGCGACTAAGCGAACAATCGCCGATCCCACCATACCGGCGTCGCCAGGCCGGGTCGAATGCGGGGGAAGTCGGGGTGGGCCGGGTTGATCAGGACGTTCTGTTCCATGCGGGCGACATAGCTTGGGACGAGAAGGATGGCGGAACGGCCGGTCAGTCGCCACGCCTCGCCGAACGCCTTGGCCACCGTCGCCTCGGGAGAATCCCAGCCCGGATGGTGGGCCTCGGAAAAGACCTCGTAGGAAACACCCGCGTCGATGACGATTTCCACGAAGTGCTGACCCGCCGGCAGATCGCCCGATCCGGTCGCCAGCTTCTCCAGCATGGCGGTGGAATAGTGCCGCGAGGCGTAGATCATCGGCGAAGCGCGGGTGTTCCATCGCCCAGGATAGAGGCGAGAGCCGGCGGCGTCGAAAATTGGGTAGGCGCCGGCGGGATCGCCGATGCGATAGGCGGTCAGGGTCCGATCCAGCCGCTCCGCCGTCACGCCGCCGAGCCGTAGGCGAGCCGGCCCAGGATATCTTCCACCATGCGGCCGCCCAGTTCGCTGGAAAGGGCGACGTCAAGGGGGGATTTGCCGTCCAGAAACATATGGGGCCTGCGCAGGAACCGCCGCGCCGCGCCTTCCGCGCCCCACACCTCCACCGCGAACGCCCACAGGCGCGAAAGGCGGGCCACCCGTTCGCTCTCGGCTTTGGAAAGGGTGGCCGACCCCGGCGCGGTCGCGCCGTTCCCCCGCCGCCGCGCGTAGCTGGCCTTGCTGATAAGGCGGAACTTGAAGGTGCGCTCGCCGGGCGCGATCTGCGCCGCCAGCTCATCGACGGCGCCGACCGGCAGGCCTCGGCTCACTTCATCGAGCAGGGTCGGGGTGGCCGCCGTCCAGGCCCGCGAGGCCTCAGAAAGCGCGTTCGCCGCTCTGGTCATGGGCTGTCTCCTCATCTGAGACGAGAAATAGTCTCAGTTGATCACGGTCGCAAGCCTTCTTCGCCGGCTCACGCCAGCCACACCATCATTCGCGTCGCCGCATCCTCGCCCCTGGCCAGGGAATGGCGGATCGCCACCTCGCCGGTGTAGAGAAAACCGGCCTTGATCAGCACGGCGCCGGAGGCGGGGTTGTCGGTGAAATGGCCGGCGACGATAAAGCGCCGGCCCCAGCCGGCGCGGGCCCAGGCGAGGGCGGCGCGGGCCGCCTCGGTGGCGTAGCCGGCGCCCCAGAACGGCCGGCCGAGCCAGTAGCCGATCTCCGTTCCGGCGGGGACGGGGTGGAGGCCGAGGACGCCGATGAGGCCGTCATCCTCGCTTTCGATGACGAACACCGCCTCGCGGGCCGGAACGCGACGCTCCATGCGGGCGATGAAGTCCTCCGCCTGTTCCACCGTGAAGGGGTGGGGAATGCGGGTGGTCATCCTGGCGACCTCGAAATCGTCGGCGAGCCGCGCCAGGCGCGGCGCGTCGCCGCCATGCGGGCCGCGCAGGGTCAGCCGCCGGGTTTTCATACTGGGCCAGGGGGCGAGGTCGCCCATGATCCACGCCCTCCTTTGGGCAAAAAAAAGAGCGGGATGGCCGCTCCGGGCCTCCCGCTCGCTTTCGCCGGCCCGGATCGCTGTCTGTTTCAGGCGATCCGGACGAGGAGTTTCGGATCGTCTATTCGCCGGGCGCCGCCGGGGCCGGGACCACGGTCACATAGGTCCGGTCGGCCTTGCGGGTGACGAACCTCACCGCCCCGGTTTCGAGGGCGAACAGGGTATGGTCCTTGCCCATGCCGACGTTGTCGCCGGGCCAGAACTTGGTGCCGCGCTGACGGATGAGGATGTTGCCGGCCAGCACCGCCTCGCCGCCGAACTTCTTCACGCCTAGGCGCTGGCCGGCCGAATCGCGGCCGTTGCGCGAGGAGCCGCCGGACTTCTTGTGGGCCATGTCTCTAGCCTTTCCTAGGGGTCGGCTTGGCCGCCTTGGCGGCGGGTTTTTTGGCGGCGGCCTTCTTCGGCGTCGCCTTCGCTGGCGTGGCGGCCTTGGCCGGAGCGGGAGCCTTCTTCGGCGCGGCGGCCTTGGTCGCCTTTTTCACCGGCGCCGTCTTACGCTTGGCGGAGGGAGCGGCCTTGACTTTGGCGGACGCGGGAGCCTTGGGCGTCTCGGCCACCTTGGTCTTCATCGTCGTCTTGGCCGGGGCCTTGGCGGGAGCGACAGCCTTGGCCGCGGTGGGCTTGGCGCCGGCATTCTTGGGCGTCGCCGCCTCGGCCTTGGGGGCGTCGGCTTTGGCGACCGCCGGCTTCGGCCCCGCCTTGGCGGCCTTCACGGTTTTTGCTTTGGGAGCGGCAGGCGCCTTGGCGACCTTGGCGGTCGAACGCTTGAGATCCGCCGCCTCCATGCCCCGCGCCAGATTGCGGGCGCGGGCGTTGAGGGTGGCCAGAGGAGTCAGATCCACCGTCCCGTCCCAGGTCTCGCTCTTGCCGTCGCCGGCGATGCCAGTGACCCGCAGCACCGATTGGAACTGACGATGGCCGCGGGTGCGCCGATAGCCCTGGCGGCGGATTTTCTTGAACACCTTGATCTTCTCGCCCTTGCGGGTCTCGACCAGGGTGGCGCTGACGCTGGCGCCGGCGACCGTGGGCGCGCCCACGGTCACCGCCGCGCCCTCGCCGATCATCAGCACCTGGTCGAACGCCAGCTTGGCGCCGGGCTCGCCGTCGAGCTTCTCGACGATGAGCACATCGCCGGCCTGGACCCGGTACTGTTTGCCGCCGGTCTTGATCACAGCGTACATCGATTGGCGCCTTGGAATGGATACGGAGGGGAGGAACGGGCGGACAAAATGACGGCGCCCGCGAGAACGACGCGCGGGCGAGGCCGGAGGCTTATACCGGAGCGCCTCGCCAAGTCAACGCGGCGGCGAGGGGGCCGGGTTGGGCGACCCCCCTTCCTAGCCGCCGCCGAGATCCTCGGCGATGAGACCGATCTTATAGTAGCCGTCGAGCTGGAGCTGGTTGATCACGTCCATGAACTGCCGATAGCGCACATGGCGGTCGGCGCGGATGAAGATCCTCTCGTTGAGGGGGTTGGCGACACCCAGGGAGGCGGGCAGATCGGTGGCCAGGGCGGCCATCGACGAGGGCCGAATGTCGGATTTGCCGAACGAGACGAAGATCTGGCCGCTGTCCTGAATGGAGATGAAGGTCGGCGGCTTTTCGTGCGCGTTGGGCGGCGGCGGGGTGGCCGGCGGCAGGTCGAGGCGGATGGACACCGTCGCCAGGGGCGCGACGACCATGAAGATGATCAGCAGCACGAGCATCACGTCCACGAACGGGGTGACGTTCATGTCGCTGTTCTGCCCGAGGTCGAACTTGCCGCCTCCGCCGCCGGAAAGCTTCGCCGCCATGCAAATACTCCCTAGTGCCGGAGCCGTCTCACCGGTCCGTTTCGAGCCGAAAAGCACCCATGGCGCGGATGCCAGCCGATGTAAAGGCCATGTTGGCGGGGCATGGCGCCGCAACTCTAATCGTCGAAACCCGCCATCTCGCACCAGGCCTCGAAGGGGTCGCGGCGGGTGCGCCAGGCGTTGATGGGCGCGCTCTCGTCGCGCCGGCCGAGGGCCATGCCGGAGAAGACCATGTGGTCATCGGGCAGGCCGACGAATTTGGCGACCAGGCGCGGGTAGCGGGCCCAGAACTCCTGGGGGCAGGTATCGAGGCCGCGCTCCCGCGCCAGTAGCATGACGCTCTGCATATACATGCCCATATCGGCCCATTGCGGCGGGCCCAGATTGCGATCCAGGCAGAAGAACAGGCCAACCGGCGCGCCGAAGAAATCGAGGTTCCTGGCCAGTTGGGCGAAGCGGGCCGGCCGATCCTCGCGGCCGACGCCGATGGCGCCATAGAGGTCTTCGCCGCATTGATAGCGGCGGGTGCGGAACGGCTCCCACAGTTTGGGCGGATAGACCGCGTATTCCGCCTCCTCCATGGGCGAAGCGGCGGCCAGGGCCTTGAACTTGACCAACGCCTCGCCGGCCAGGGCGTAGACCCGCCAGGGCTGCAGGTTGCCGCCGGACGGGGCGCGGCCGGCGGCCTCGAGAATCTCGCGCACCATTTGTCCCTCCACCGGATCGGGCCTGAAGGCGCGCACGGAAATCCGCCGCTCCATGGCCTGGCTGACATTCACCGCGCGCCACCCTCGTATTCACCGCCGTGGGGTTCCGGCGGCCCTTGCCTCTCTAGCATCGTGCCGTCGCGGGGCGCTAGAAAGCGACGATGCCCCAACCCGCCCCGCGCCACCGCTCCGGCGGCCTGCTCCGCCTTCTCCGCAACCTCGTGGTCACCCTCGTCCTGGCGCTGCTTATCGTGCCGCCGGTCTGGGTGGCGATCTACCGCGTCGTTCCGCCGCCGATCACCGGCCTGATGATCGAGCGATCGTTCCAGGGTCGGGGCTTCGAACACCGCTGGGCGCCGATTTCGCGAATCTCGCCGGCCATGACCCGCGCCGTGATCGCCTCGGAGGACTCGCGGTTCTGCGCCCATCACGGCTTCGACTTCAACGCCATCGACAAGGCCTTGCGGCACAACGAGACTCGTCCCGGCCGCATCCGCGGCGGCTCGACGATCAGCCAGCAGGCGGCCAAGAACGTCTTCCTGTGGCCGGATCGCTCCTATGTGCGGAAGGGCCTGGAAGCCTGGTTCGCCGTGCTCATCGAGGTGATGTGGGGCAAGCGGCGGATCATGGAGGTCTATCTCAACACCGTGGAGATGGGCCCGGGCCTCTACGGCGTCGAGGCGGCGGCCGAGCGCTATTTTCACACCGACGCCGCAAACCTCACCCCCGCCCAGGCCTCCCGCCTGGCCGCCATCCTGCCCAGCCCCCTGAAGTGGAAGGCGGCCGACCCCGGCCCCTATGTCCGCCGCCGGACCGGCCGCATCGACGCCCGCTCCGGCACGGTGCGGCGCGGCGGCCTGGCGGCGTGCGTGCTGGGCGGTTAACGCGCCGCCATAGCGCTCGCGGGGCCTGTTGACCTCTTTTCGCAACCGCGCACCTTCGCCTGACTTGGGCCAGGCGGGGGCAGGCTGTGATCTTCAACTCCCTGATTTTTGTCGTGTTCTTCGCGGTGGTGCTGGCGCTGCACTCGGCGCCCCTGCCGTGGACGGTCAAGAAGATCAATCTGCTGGTCGCCAGTTATCTCTTCTACGCCGCCTGGAACCCGCCGTTCGTGATCCTGCTGTGGGTCTCGACGGTGGTCGATTGGTTCGCCGCCCAGGCCCTGGTCAAGTCGGAGGGGGCGTGGCGGCGGCGAGGCTGGATGCTAATCTCGGTGGTCGCCAACCTTGGCCTGCTCGGCTTCTTCAAATACGGGAATTTCCTGGTCGATAACTTCACGACCCTGGCGGCCCTGATCGGCGTCCACTACCACCCGCCGAAGTCCGACATCATCCTGCCGATTGGCATCTCCTTCTACACCTTCGCCACCATGTCCTACACCCTGGATGTGTATCTGCGGCGGGCCAAGCCGGCTCGCGGCTTCCTCGACTACGCTCTGTTCGTGACCTTCTTTCCCCACCTGGTGGCGGTCAGCCTCAGGCCGGGCGGCGGCGCGCGCCGCGCTTCGCCAGGCGTCGGGACCTCAGAACTGGAAATAGATGAAGGCCTTGCCCGTCCCATGTTCGATGATCACGGCGAAGGCCATCAAGGTCCACACCCCGGCGATCAGCGCCGGGTGGGCGCGCGCCACCACCTGTTCTAAGGTGCGGTTGCGCATGAACCAGTGGGCCCCGACGATGGCGCTGACAATCGCGCCGGTGCTCAAAAGGGAGATCGCGGCCATCAGCGGCACGGCCTTGGCGTTCAATCCGAACATGCCGCTCAGGATCAGCCCCGCCTTGTCGAATGTCTTGGCGCGGAAGAACACCCAGGCGACTTTGACCAGGGCAAAGGTCAGCAGGCCCAGCGCCGCATAGGCGAGGGGGCCGGGTCGCCAGGCCCCGAACCGCGCGCGCAGGGTCCGCTCGGCGGCCAGATAGAGGCCGTGCAGGCCACCCCAGATCACGAAGCCCTGAACAACGGCGCGGTGGTCGGCTTTCCCTTGTCGGTCCTTCCGGGCCTGGAGCGCGCGACGGCGAACGATTTGCGCCATATCGCGGTGGAGGGCGACGGCTACGGCTTGCATGTCGCGGGTCTGGACGCGGACATTTCAGTCCCCCAACTGCTGGCCGACCAACTCGGCTCGACCATGATGAAGCGCGCCGTGGTTAGAGCCAGCGCCTCCAGGGCCAACGGCCGCCTCGGCGGCCGACCCAGCAAATCCAGGCGGCGTGAGGGCGGCTGCTACGAATGCCTCGGTCTCCATCCTCCCCGATTGAATCCCACCGCCCTTCCGGCGTAAGGACGCCCGTTCCCTCCCGCCCGAGAATGCCCCATGGCCCACAAGGTTCGCGAGACCGCCGATGACGCCCTGGCCGGCCTCCTCTTCGACGGCATGACCCTCATGTCCGGTGGCTTTGGCCTGTGCGGCATTCCGGAAAATCTGATCGCCGCCATCCGCGCGGCGGGAACCAAGAACCTGACCGTGATCTCCAACAACTGCGGCATCGACGGCTTCGGCCTGGGGCTGCTGCTGGAGGGGGGGCAGATCGACAAGATGGTCTCCTCCTACGTCGGTGAGAACAAGCTGTTCGAGCAGCTCTATCTGTCGGAGAAACTCGAACTGGAGTTCAATCCGCAGGGCACCCTGGCCGAACGCATCCGGGCCGGCGGGGCGGGGATTCCGGCCTTCTTCACCAAGACGGGCGTCGGCACCCTGGTCGCCGAGGGCAAGGAGGTGCGGGAGTTCGACGGCGAGGCCTATGTCATGGAGCGCGGGCTCACCGCCGATCTGGCCATCGTCAAGGCCTGGAAGGGCGACGCCGAGGGCAACCTTGTCTATCGAAAGACGGCGCGCAATTTCAATCCGATGATGGCCACGGCCGGCAAGGCGACGGTGGCCGAGGTCGAGGAACTGGTTGCGGTGGGATCCTTGGACAAGGACGCCATCCACACCCCCGGCATCTTCGTCGATCGAATCTTCCAGGGCGCCCATTTCGAGAAGCGCATCGAACGGGTCACGACGCGTGCTCGCACGGAAGTGGAGTCCGTCTGATGGCCTGGACGCGTGAAGACATGGCCGCCCGCGCCGCCCGCGAACTGCGCGATGGCTTCTATGTGAACCTCGGCATCGGCATCCCGACCCTGGTCGCCAACTATATCCCGCAAGGCATGTCGGTGACCTTGCAAAGCGAGAACGGGATGCTGGGCATGGGGCCGTTCCCTTACGAGGGCGAGGCGGACCCCGACCTGATCAACGCCGGCAAGCAGACCATCACCGAACTGGCCGGCTCCTCCTATTTCTCCAGCGCCGACAGTTTCGCCATGATCCGCGGCGGCCACATCGCCCTTTCCATCCTGGGCGGCATGCAGGTCAGCCAAGGCGGCGATCTGGCCAACTGGATGGTGCCCGGCAAGATGGTCAAGGGCATGGGCGGGGCCATGGACCTGGTGGCCGGGGTGGGCAAGGTGGTGGTGGTCATGGACCATGTGGAGAAAACCGGCGCGCCCAAGCTCCTGAAGCGCTGCACCCTGCCGCTCACCGGGGCCGGGGTGGTCGATCTGCTGATCACCGACTTGGGCGTCTTCGACATCGACCGCAAAGGCGGCGGGGTGACGCTCACCGAACTGGCGCCGGGGATCACGGTCGATGAGGTGCGGGCCAAGAGCGAGGCGGAGTTCGCGCTCGCGATGTCATGAGCGCGGTGGCATGACCGGCCCCGTTCCCGCCGAGTGGTCGCCGCACCGCGCCCTGTGGCTGGGGTTTCCGAGCCACGCCGAACTCTGGGAGGGCGATCTCGAACCGGCTCGGGACGAAGTGGCGGCGCTGACGCGGGCTTTGGCCGGCCCGGGTGGCGAGACCGTGAAGCTGTTGGCGTGTGGAGCGGCGGCGCTCGATGCGGCCGGCGAGCGCCTGGGAGGCGTGGCGGGGATCGAGATCTTGGCGGCGACCTTCGGTGACATCTGGCTGCGCGACACCGGCCCGATCTTCACCGGCGTCGGCGAGGCGGCCGGATTCGCCTTCAACGGCTGGGGCGGCAAATACCAACTGGCCGGCGACGAGACGGTGGCCGATGGGATCGCCGCCGCCGCCGGCGCCTCGCTCACCCGTCACGATTTCGTGCTCGAGGGCGGCGCGCTGGACCACGATGGGGCCGGCGCGGTGCTGACCACCCGCCAATGCCTGCTCAACCCCAACCGCAATCGCGGCTGGCGGGAAGAGGACGCCGAGGCGGCGTTGGCCGAGGCGCTCGGCGCGCGCAAGGTGTTGTGGCTGGGGGAGGGGCTGATGAACGACCACACCGATGGCCATGTGGACAATCTGGCCCGCTTCGTCGCCCCCGGCGTCGTCGCCTGCCCGATGGCGTTCGGGATGGACGACCCCAACGCCGCCGCCTATGACGCCGCCGCCCTCGCCCTGGCGGGATTCGCCGACGCGGGTGGCCGGCGGTTAGAGGTCGTGCGCATCCCCTCTCCCGGTCGGATCAGGGACGACGATCACCGCAGCCTCCCCGCCTCGCACATGAACTTCCTGATAGCCAACCAGGCGGTGATTGTTCCGGTCTATGACGAACGGCCCGGCGCCCTGGCGACGGAGGCTCTGGAGATGCTGTTTCCGGGTCGCGCCGTCATTGGCCTTCCCTCCCGCGCCCTCCTGACCGGCGGCGGCTCGTTCCACTGCATCGCCCAGCAGGAGCCGGCTTGATGGCCAGGACCCTTTGCCTCGCCGCGCTCCAGGCGCCCTACGGCGAGAATCTCGCCGCCAACATCGCCCAGACGGCGGATTTGATCCGCCAGGCCGCCGCCGCCGGCGCCCAGGTCATCCTGCCGCCCGAACTCTTCCAGGGCCCCTATTTCTGCGTCGCCCAGGAGGAACGCTGGTTCGCAACCGCCCACCCGTGGCGCGAGCACCCCTGCGTGACCGCCCTGGCCCCCCTGGCCGGCGAACTGGGCGTCGTTCTGCCGATCTCCATCTTCGAGCGGGAAGGCCCGCACTATTTCAACAGCGTGGTCGTCATCGACGCCGACGGCGCGGCCCTGGGCGTCTATCGCAAGAGCCACATCCCCGACGGTCCGGGCTATCAGGAGAAGTATTATTTCCGGCCCGGCGACACCGGCTTTCGGGTGTGGGAGACCCGCTTCGGCCGCCTGGGGGTCGGCATCTGCTGGGACCAGTGGTATCCGGAAGCGGCCCGCGCCATGACCCTGATGGGGGCCGAGGTCCTGCTCTATCCCACCGCGATCGGCAACGAGCCGCACGACCCGACCCTCGACACCGCCGCGCCCTGGCGGCGCGCCATGCAGGGTCACGCGGTCTCAAATATCATTCCGGTGGTGGGGGCCAACCGCACCGGCTTCGAGCCATGGCCGGGCTACCCCGGCGGCGGCCAGACCTTCTATGGTTCGAGCTTTCTCTGCGATCACCGCGGCGACCTGGTTGCCGAACTCGGCCGCGAGGAGGGATTCGCGGTCGCCGCCTTCGATCTGGATTTTCTCGCCGCCCACCGCGCCGCCTGGGGCTTCTTCCGCGATCGCCGCCCTGACCTCTACGGCGCCCTCGCCGCGCCCAGGCCGGCATGACCTGGCCGGCATGATCGAGACCGAGCGCCTCATCCTGCGCCGTTGGCGGGAAGGCGACCGGGAACCCTACGGCGCCATGAGCGCCGATCCGGCGGTGATGGACTGGCTGGGCGGGACGCGGTCACGGGCCGAGAGCGACGCCCAGATCGACCATTTCGAGGCGCGGATCGAGCGACTGGGGCACGGCGTCCTCGCCCTGGGGCGCAAGGCGGACGGGGCCTTCCTGGGTTTCGCGGCCCTCGCCGTCACCGACCGGCCGCCGCCGGTTCCGCAAGGGGTGGAGGTCGGCTGGCGCCTGGCCCGCCACGCCTGGGGTTTCGGCTATGCCACGGAAGCCGGCAACGCCCTTCTCGCCCACGGTTTCGAGCATCTTGGCCTGGACGAGATCGTGTCCTTCACCGCCGCCACCAACCTGCGCTCGCGGGCGGTCATGCGTCGCATCGGCCTGGAGCGTCGCCCCGATCTCGACTTCGATCACCCCGCCTTCGCCGAAGGTCATTCCCTGCGCGCCCACGTGGTGTTCGCGGCGCGGCGGCAAGCGGGCCGCCCCTACCCGAACGTCTTCAACACCCGAAAATAGACGAACGGGCCGGTGTGGAGGTCGCGCACGTCGGCGTAGGCGAGGCCGGCCACGTCGCGGGGACCGAGAAATACCTCGCGGGCGTGCTCGAAACCGCGGGCTCCGGCGTTGCGCAGCTCGGCGCGAAACACGAGGTCCGGACGCGGCTTGTACTCGGCGAACAGCGACACATAGGTCTTGAGCTTGTCGGTGTCGATTTCGTCGAACCGGTAGTAGGTCTCGCTCCACTGGCTGAAAATGTCGAAGCCCCAGGTGGACTTCCAGCGCGGCAATCCTTGCGTGAAATGGAGCTCCCAGTCGTTGGGATGCAGGCCGGAGATGGGGCGGGGCAGGCCGAGGGTCGGGTCGATAACGCTGGAGCGCCGCACGGTGGCCTGGCCGGTCAGCAGGCCGCGCTTGAGGCCCAGCTTGTCGGTGGGCAGGGTAAGGGCGAAGGCGATCTCGTCCTTGGTCCCAGAACCGATATTGCCGGGCGCGTCGAAAAAGACGCCGGAAGGATCCTGGATCGGAACGCGGTCGATCACGTCGGTGAGCTGGTAGTGGCGGGCGGTGATCGTGGCGTCCGCCGCGCCCCAGAACCGCCGCTCCCAGGCGGCCTCGACCACCCAGTCCTGCTGGGGAATGAGATTGGGGTTGCCGGCGTGGACCGTGCCGGTGTCGAGGCCGGCGGTCTGGGCGGTGAAATCGTCGAAGTTGAGCTGGCCGACCTCGCGCTCGACCCGCAGGCGGAACTGGTCGGCGGGATCGGGCGACCAGGTGGCGATGGCGCGCGGCTTGGGAAAGATCAGGGTGCGCGCGCTCGTGACATCGCCGCCGGCGGCGATCCTCGAGGCCTCGACCCGCAGGCCCGCCTCAAGGGTCAGGGTGGGCCGGGCCTGCCAGGTGGCCGTGCCGAACGCCTCGGCGCGCGCCTCGCTCACCTGGACATTGGCGGCCGGCAGGGCGACCGGCGCCCCGTTCTCGATGAAGCTGGTGCGGCTGACCAGCCAATTGTAGTCGCCCTCGCCGCCGGCCTGGAAGGAGAGGGTCCGGCTGGAGTCGAACTTGACGGTGGCCCGCGCGATGCTCTCGCCGGTGGTGCGGTCGAGGGCGAAATTGGCCGAACGGTCGTCGCCGGTGATCGCCGCGGCCGGCGCGTCGGCCGAAAAATCGTCGGTGACCGGATCGCGCCCCACCTGTTGGAGGAGAAAGACCTCGAGACTGGTTTGCGGGCCTAGAACCCGCTCCAGTCGCGCGCCCAGTTCGGCGGTGTCCTTGTGTTCGCGATAACGGTCCAACTCGCCGCCGGGCGGCGGGACCAGAAGATCAGCCGTGGTGGCGTAGTAGGGATTGAGGAAGATCGATCCGTTGATCCGCAGCCGCCCGCCCAGGGCCGGGGTCTCCACCGCGGCGGTCGCCTTGTAGTTCTCGCCCACCGCCTTTTGCGTCTCGGCGGCGCTGAAGATGAGGTTTCCGGCCCCGTCCGCCCGGGTCCTTGGCCCTTCGCCCGCCCCGTCGTCGAAGAGGCTGCCGATGAGCAGCGAGCCTTCGTAGGACGTCGCGCCCGACCGCTTGATCGCCTCGGCGCGCACCGCGCCGACCAGCCGACCGTCGGAGGCGCGGGTGGTCGAGGCGGCCAGGGTCAGCTTGGCCCCGGCGTCGGTGCGCCGCACCACATTGGCCAGCACCGTCTTGCCCTGCATGTCGATCCCCGGCGCGCCGCCGCGGATCACGTCGATGCGCAGCACCGAGCGGGCCGGAACGCGGGCGAGGACCTGGTCGAGGGTATCGTCCTTGGAGGCCGGCCGCGCCCCGTCGATCAGCACATTGCCCGCCGCCCCGCCAAAGCCGCGCACCGTATCGCCCTTGTCGAAGGTGAAGCCTGGCAAGAGGAGCACCATGTCCAGGGCGGTGGTCGGCTGGGCGGCGGCGAAGAACTCGGGCGGATAGCTGCTGACCGCCTTGGGGACCGCGGCCGGAGCGCGAAAGGGTGGAGCGCCGGCGGCCGGCTGCAGGGCGGCCAGGGCCAGCGCCGCGGCGATACCGACACTCATGGGCGCCTCCAAGCGGGCCCATTGCTCGCAAGGGGCGCCGGCCGGCGCCAGTTAATTCGCGGTAAGGGCGAGGCTTGGCCACCCGAATCGACCGCGCCCCGCCCTTCGATCAGGGCGACGCCGGTGCGCGCGACGGCGAGCGCAGCCAGATCGGCGCATAGGCGGCCGAGGCGGCGGTGATCAGGGCGGCGCTCCACAGCAGCAACCTGGGCTCCGCCGCGGCGATCAGCCAGCCACAGAACAGGGCACCGCCGACCGCGAGCGCCCTGGCTTGCATTCTCGCGCGCCGGTGGGCCGATCCGCCGATCCGCCACAAGGCGAAGCAGGCCGCCAGATAGACCACGACTGAAAGGATGACGCTGACGTCGATCACGATGGTGAACTGCCGGGCGATGCTGGGGCTGGCGGAGGCGATCACCGCCAGGCTCATCAGAACGCCCGTAAAGAGGAAATTGGCCATGGACGCCTTGTCGGCGAGGCGGGGGCCCGTCCGCCGGGTGATCTGGCCGAGCACCGCTTCGCTTTCAGCCGTCTCGACGGTCAGCAGGACCGCCCCGCCCAACGTGCCGCAGGATTTCAGCATGGCGCAGAGGGCGACGAAGGCGGCCACCGACGCCCCCAGCACCGAGGCGACGGCGTCGGCGAAAGGCGCGTTGGACTTGGCGAGGGCGGCGGCCGGCAGAATTCCCATGATGGCCCCGCAGGCCAGCAGATAAACCGCCGCCGCGATGGCCAGGCCGGCCAGGGTGGCGATCGGGACATTCCGAACCGGGTTTCGCACCAGAGGGGCCAGCACGCTGGCATTCTCGATCCCGCTGAACGCCCAGAACACCGTGACCACCGAAGCGGGCACGATCTGGATGAAGCTCTGACCGCTCACGTTCCACGAGGCGGCGAAGATTTCGGGGCGAAAGTAGAACCAGCCGCCGATGGCCACGAGCAGAATGGGGGCCAGACCGATGAGCAGCGTCCAGCCGCCGAACCGGGCCACGAACCGCGGGCCGACGATGTTGACGCCAACGAACAGCCACAAGATCGCCACCGTGGCGATGCTGGAGGCCGGCGGCCGGGCGATCTGCGGCAGGAAGACGCTCAGATAGCCGGTCACGGCCAAGGCGACGGCCACATTGCCGACCCAGCAGGCTATCCAGTAGATGACGCCCGCCACGAAGCCGGCCGCCGGGCCGAATTCGTCGCGCACATAGGAAAAAAGACCGGCCGTCCCCGGCCTCAGGATCGCCAGCCACGAGAACACGCCGCCCAGCATGGCCGCCCCGGCGATGGCCAGGGCCCAGGCGAGGATCGAGATGGAGCCGACGGCGCCCAGGCTCGCCGGCAGCAGGTAGACGCCCGAACCGATCATGCCGCCCGCCACCAGCATGGTCGCCAGAAAGGGGCCGAGCTTGCGCGGGATTGCGTCCGAAGTCATGCCCAGTTCGAGTCTCGCGCGCTGTCAGAGGCTAGAAGAGCACGTTCGGGGTCGTTCCCAAAGCCCGATTCGCCCATCGCGGGGACTCGGGTCGCCGATCCGACAACAGCCCGCTCTCCACCCCTCCGAGAATTTCGGCGGGGCGCCCCTCGATCGCCCCTAAACGCTCGGCCCGCCCACCGTCATCGCCACCGATCTCCGCGTTTCATCGCATAGTTCGCGACCACGTAGGGCCAAGGAATGACGATCGGGAAAATCACCACCATCAGGCAGGCCCTGGCCGTCTCCCAGGTGTTCGCGTCCATCCGATGGGCGGACCACAGGGGGAGGGCCACGACGATGAGCCAGATCGACTTCCAGACCACTTCGAAGAAAAGCAAGGGCAGCATTCGCAGCGGATATCGAAGCCCCAGGATCGCCAGAGCCCCCATCGCTCCGAGCATGCAGTTGACGACCCCTTCCATCAGTTCCCACGGCTTGGCGTGGTGAATTATTCCCGGCCATATCGTGAGGCCGAGTCCCACGACGAGAAGGAGGTAGGCTGCCCTCAGGGCATAGAGGCGGGGCAACGAGACTTGGGTCATTTCGGCGATTCCATCTCGTCGATCATCACGAATGGCGCCGGTTTGGGCGAGTGTATTGGTCATCCGACTTCCTTGAGGATCTTCTCGATGGCGGTCAGGCGGGTGGCGGCGTCGGCGAGCGTCGCCTGGATGGAGGCGAGCGCGGCCGCGGTCTCGGACTGGGCGGCCGCCGCCTTTTCGGCGATCTGCTGGTAAGCGCCGTCATTGGCGAGGCGCGCCTTGGCCTGCTGGACGGCCGAGACGTAGCGCATGGCGAAGACGAGCAGGATGGTGGCGAGGGGCAGACACAGAGTCAGATAATAGACGGTGGTCATGGGGGATTTCCTTTATTCTCAAGCCTTGGCGGTGAGGGTTTTGGCCGCCTCGACGATGGCGGCCGGGGTGAGTTCAAGGCAGAAGTCGGCCACTTCCAAGTAGTTGAGCGCCTTGCTGTCGCGGGACAGCTCCAAGCGGCTCGTCACGAGGCCCGCCTCCTCGAGCCTCTGCAGGTGCAGATGCAGCAGCGGGCGGCTGATGCCGATCTCGCGCGCGAGCTGGCTAACGTAGTTGCGTCCGCCCGATGTCAGCGCCGCGATGATTCGCAGCCGGTGCGGGTTTGCGAGCGCCGCCAGCATGGCCAGCAACTGGTCTCCCCCGATCGGCGAGTGCAAACTCCCTTTCATATGTAAGAAATATCTTACGTATGTCAGGAGTCAAGTGGAATCGACGGTCTCGCGTCCGCCGGCTTCACGCGAGGCGACGCGAACCGCCCTTTGTGAAAGCCTAGACGCGGATGCGTGGAAGACCGGCGCTCCGACTTGAGAGGCCGCGCGGAACGGTCAATCTCGCCTTCCGCGGAAATTGCCAGGTCCACTTTCCTGCAAGCGGAGTGACGGCTCTCAACCCGGCGCGGAAATTCGTTCTAATCGCAAGGAATGTCGGCTACTGACCAGGAACTGAATTTGGCGACGTCCGCTTTGGATCGACTTGCGGATCGCTCGTCAGTAGTGTGTCAGTTTGAAATCCGCTGCCGTGGACAAACATAGCCCGCGCCGCCAGCTAGCTGCTACAGTCGCGGAATGCCAGATTCAGAAAAGCCTCTTCGCGAGCAGTTGGCCGAAGCCCTCGACAAGGTGCGTCGTGAATTAGAGATCCTCCAATCTCCATCGAGCATCGGGGGTGGAGCGGATGATCGCAGCGTGATCGCTGATCTCGAAGCCGAGTACCGCGCGCTCGAAGAGGCGCAGGCTAACTTGGGAGCCCACGATGCTTGAAGGGCCCCAAGGTAATGCGCCCCGTCTGGTTGTCCAACAAACCATGGGCCCGCGGACGAGCCGGCGCGGGTCTGGCCCGGACCCTGGCGACCATGCATGGGTCGAGCTACGCGGGCGACGGGGCACGGGCCTTGCGGGATCTGGCGCGGGCGATGAGCGAAGTGCTGGCCGGGGCGGGAGGAGATTCTGGTCCACGCGCTGAGTTCGGCCGCCCGTTGAATCGGTTGAGCAAGTGCGGCAAGACTGCCCCATGACCGACCTCGCCGTTCTTTATGAACATGAGACTTGGTTCGCGCCCCTGTTCACGATGTTGGAGCGGCGGGGCGTCGATTTCGCGGCGATCGCGGCGCGGGACCACCACTTCGATCCCGCCCGCTCCCCGCCGCCGGCGCCGGTCGTCCTCAACCGCATCGCCATGTCGTCGTTCACCCGCGACGCCGAACACCCGATCTTCTATGCCCAGGCGCTGTTCGAGCACTGGCGGGGGGGCGGGGCGCGGGTCGTCAACGGCCTCGAGGCGCTTCAGATCGACGCCTCCAAGGCGCGCCAGCTCTCCTTGATCGCGCGCCTGGGCCTGCACACCCCCGAAACCCGCGTCGCCCACCGCCGCGCCGATCTGATCCAGGCGGCCGGCGCCCTTCGTTTTCCCGTGGTGGTGAAGGCCGACATCGGCGGCGCCGGGGCCGGCATCGCCCGCTACGAGACCCTGGCCGACCTGGCCGAGGCGGCCGCCGCCGGCGCGACCCCCGTGGGCGTCAACGGCGTCGCCCTGGTTCAGGAATATGCGCCCCGGCGAGGCGACAAGATCACCCGCGTCGAGACCCTGGACGGCCGCTTTCTCTACGCCATCGATATCGTCAGCGACGGCGACACCTTCGATCTTTGCCCGGCCGACGCCTGCGCCATCGATCGGGCGCCGGTGGCCATCACCCGCGCCGACCCGCCGCCGGCCCTGATCGACGCCGCGCAAGCCATTGCCCGCGCCGCGCATCTCGATGTCGGCGGCGTCGAATATCTGATCGACGACCGGGACGGGACGGCGCGCTTCTTCGACATCAACGCCCTCTCGAACTTCGTCGCCAAACCCCTGGACGTTCTGGGCTGGGACCCGCACGAGGCCTTGGTCGATTTTCTCGAGGCGGTCATCGGCGAGCGGAGGGCGGCGGCGTGAGGTGGGGCTATTGGATGCCGGTGTTCGGCGGCTGGCTGCGCAACGTCGCCGACGAGGGCATGGCGGCCAGCTGGGACTATGTGCGCCGCCTCGCCCAGCGCTCCGAGGAGATCGGCTGGGACCTCAGCCTGATCGCCGAACTCAACCTCAACGACATCAAGGGCGTGGAGGCGCCGGTCCTGGACGCCTGGTCGACGGCGGCGGCCCTGGCGGCGGTGACCCACCGGCTGGAATTGATGGTGGCGGTGCGGCCGAACTTTCATCAGCCGGCCCTGTTCGCCAAACAGGCGGCCAATATCGACCAGATCGCCGGGGGGCGGCTCAGCCTCAACGTGGTCTCCTCCTGGTGGGCCGACGAAGCGACGCAGTACGGTCTGCGGTTCGACCAGCACGACGACCGCTACGCGCGCACCGCCGAGTGGCTGGATGTGGTCGGCGGGCTGTGGCGCCAGGAGCGGTTCACCTTCGACGGCCAGTTCTACCGCACGCGGGACGCCATCTGCCGACCCAAGCCGGCGCGCCCACCGGTGATCTACGCCGGCGGCGAGAGCGAGTCGGCCAAGGCGTTGATCGCGGGCCGCTGCGACGCCTATGTCATGCACGGCGACGCCGCGCCGGCGATCGGGGCCAAGATCGCCGACATGGCGGCCAGGCGCGAGGCCGCCGGCGGCGGCGCGATGATCTATGGCATGGCCGCCTACGCCATCGTCCGCGACAGCGAGGGGCGGGCCCGGCGCGAGCTGGCGCGGATCACCGACATGGGCGACACCGTCCCCGCCGGCTTCGCCAACTTCGACCAGTGGCTGTCGGGGACCCAGCTCGAGCGGGAGCTGAAGGTCCAGGAGTATTCGGTGTCCAACCGCGGCCTGCGGCCGAACCTCGTGGGCACGCCCGAACAGGTGCGGCAGCGCATCGCCGACTACGAAGGGGTGGGCCTGAACCTGCTGCTCCTGCAAATGAGCCCGCAGGCCGAGGAAATGGAGCGCTTCGCCGCCCAGGTCATCGGCGCCTGACCAAGTTGGGGCCGCGGGGCGCGACGGATTTCACCGCCGAGGCCAGGTTCGGCCTGAACTGGCTGCAAAAGATGTGGAACGACCGGACATCGACGCTCTATTACGAAGTCGGGCTGAGCCAGGATTTCGTGGGCGCCCCGACCCTGAGCGACTACGATCTGTGGC
>JBBRQW010000029.1:0-29977 GCA_038225765.1 Caulobacterales bacterium
ATCGCGCCGCGAGCAAACCAAAAGTCGTGGGCGTGTGTTTGGAGCGTGGCATGGGCGGATTTCATGTGGTCATCCTTCCGCGGGGCGGGCGGTGGCGGTCATCGGCCAACGCCTACACGAGTATGCTTAAAGCCGCTTCCTTAGATCCCGCCACACACGATTCATCTCTGCGATCTCTCGCCGAGCCTCGACCATCTCATTGGTATGCAAGCCGGTGCGATAGGACCCGTTGCGTTCACCCTTCGGCGCGCCTGCGTTGCCGCCGTGGAACGAGCACCTCGCCTTGCCGCGTAGGGCCGGCTTCTGGCAGGCAGTCCCGCGGCGTGTTCTGGCCAGGCATCTTGGCACCTGCCGCAAGCGCAGGACCGGTGATGGGTCGGCGGGATTGGTCGGGGATTTCTCCCACCCCCCCGTCAGGTCGTGCGACGTGCACATGCTGGTGGTTGTGTCGCTCATACTTCACCTTGATCGATTGCCTGCCGACGCGGCCTTTGAGGCGATGGAGGGTCTCGCATTGCTGCGCGAATGTCTTGGCCAGGCGGGCGCCCAGCGCGGCCTTGTCGGGGTTGACCCAGCCCTCGACGGACGCAGCCTCGCCGAAGATGCGCGCCGTCAGGATGTGGATCGCAGCCATCTGCGCGGCCAGCGCGGCTTCGATCTCGTTGCGGGGCCGAACGCTGTTGACCATCGCCAACATGGCGTTGAGATCGACCTCGTTCGGGGCCCACTCCCCATTCCCGCCGATTGCTGGGCGGCAGAGGCCCGCGAGTTGATCGAGGAACACACGGGCGGCGCTCACCGAGCGAGTCCCGAAGGCGTCGAGGATCTGAATTTCCCAGCCTTCCTGGTCGCGATGGGGCGCGTCGAGGCTATAGCCGGTCTTATGCAACGCCACGACGACGCCGGGGTTGATCGGCCGGGCGAGGTGGCGGGCGAGGGCTTCCGCGATCGCTGGCGTTTGGATCGCCGGGACCGCCGGCTTCCTCGCCATTAGACCACCGCCTCGTCGGCGACGATGGCCTCCAGAACCTGAACGCCAAGGCCCATGATCAGCCGATCGAAGGCCTGTCGCCCAATTTGTCCCCGCCTTCGCGCCGTGTTCAACTTGGCAAAGTCCAGGCGGCTGAGGTGTACCTCGACGCGCAGGGTGTCGGTGTCAGGCGTCGGCGGGTTGCGGGTCAGCGCTACCTTGGCAGGGTCTTCACGCATCGACCATTTCCTCGCCACTGCCAGGCCTATCCATTGGCGCACTTCTCCAGGATCACGACTTCGAGGCCACGCTGGAAAATCCAGCGAAAGAAGGACGCCTCGCGCGCGCCGGAACCCTCCATGCAGGCGTAGGCCAACGAGATATCGGCCGGGCGAAGCTGGATCGTCCTGCGAACGCTGTAACCACCCCAGGCCCAGGCCTGGTCGGTGATCAGGGGTTCGACGATGGCCGGCGCGGTCATGCCGCACCGGAGCGCGGCAGGCTGACGACATTCATGCCCAACTCGGTCAGCAGGCCGGCGGGCACGTTGCAACCGGGTTGACCGGGCTTCGGTCCCCAATCGGTCGTGTTCCAGTGCTGGTTTGCCGGATCAGCGAACGCCGCCATCCGAGGGCGCCACAGTTCGACGGGCGCGAGTGTCCCCTTAATGCCCGGCATCGGCGCGATCTTCGCGGTGGCCGGCGCGAACCCGATCGCCTTGATGACCCACTGGTGGAACGCGGCCGGCCACGACCTCAATCGTCGATCATGGGTAAGAGCATGCGAGCGGAAGCCGTCAGCCTGCAACGCCGCATCGATGTTCCACCCCTGCTCTTTCAGAAAGGCGCGCTCTTTCTCGACGGCCCCCAGGTCTGGAAAGCCATCCGGGATCGATGTCTCAGCCTTTCGGGGGGCCTCTCCCTTACTTTCTACCTTCTCAATACCCTTCTCCGGTCCATATGGTGGACCTAGGAGCCCTGTTTCGTGGACCTTGGCGCCCTGTTTCGTGGACCTAGGGATTGTCCCTAGGTGCGTTTCGTGGACCTTGGCCGCCTCCCTAGGTGCATCTTGTGGACCTTGGGCGGAATGATCGAAGGCCAGTTCGATCACGTCACTCGTGCGGTGGCCGAATTGATCATTTCGCCGAGAGCGACGGATCAGGCCGGCCAATTCGAGAATTTGCAGATGCTTGAGAACGGCGCTCCGCTTGAGTTCCGCTCGCTCGCCGATTGTGGCCACCGACAGGCAGCATCGACCGTCACCGCTAACGTGCTCGGCGAGAACGAACAGGATCGCCTTGCCGGCCGTTGAACCCGCGCGCTGAACCCGCGCCCAATGGGAGGCCTGCCAGCTCACCGGTAGTCGTCCCCCACGTCCTCGACGTGGTCATATTCGGCGAAATAGACTTGTCGGTCGGTCCCGATGGCGCCGCCGCGCACCTTGGCCGCGATCACGTCCATCCGCCGGCGGACCAACTCCAGCGCCTCTTGCCAGCGTTGATGTTCTGGGCTGTCGGCGTCCTTGGGTTCGGCGCGCTCGCGGTAGTAGGCTTCGCGGTAGGGAAACAGGACCGCGTTGGCATCCTGCTCGATGGCCCCACTGTCCCGCAGGTCGGCCAATTGAGGCCGCTTGTCGTCCCGGCTCTCGACCTGTCGGTTGAGCTGGCTCAGCAGGACGATGCAGGTCTCGGCTTCGCGGGCCAAGGTCTTGAGGCCGCGCGTGATGTCGCCCAGGATCAAGGTCTCGTTCCGTCCCGCCATCAAAGGCCGGGCGAGCAATTGCAGATAGTCGATGAAGACCGCCCCGACCGGCTGGCGCGCCTTCACGGCCCACACGCGCCGGCGAATGTCGTCCAGGCTTACCGTGGAGCGATCATCGATCAGGACGTTCGCCGGCATCCGGACGCGCAATTCGCGCAGTCTCTGGCGTTCGTGGACCGCCAAGCCGCCGCCGAACGTCGCGTAGGCAATCCCATCGCCCGCCTCGAAGGACGCCGCCGACAGCGCGCGCTCCGCGCACTCGCGCGCGTCCATTTCGAGGGAGAAGATCAACATCGCCTTGTCGGGGTTGCGGCTGGCGGCTCCATAGGCCGCCGCCCGCATCAAGCCGCTCTTGGCCATGCTCGGTCGGCCGCCGATGACGACAAGCCAGCCAGGCCGCAGTCCGCGCAACCGGCGGTCGAAACACCGCAGTCCGGTCATCGTTCCGCGCTCCCGGCCGTTCACTGCTTCATCGTCCAGGGCGTCGAGGAGATTGGCCGCCGCCTGTTCCGCGGTTGTGAGTTCCGCGTCACCGGCGGAGGCATACCGTTCAAGACTTTCCAAATCATGGCGTAGCGCGCCGATCAGGGAGGGCGCTGGCGGCCCGGCGGGGTCGAGGAGGGCCTTCGCGCCATCGGCGAGCATCGCAGCCCCGACGCGGCGCGTGTGGGCCTCCATGACGCCCTCGGCGAACTGGCGGGCCATGTGGCCGGGTGGCGCCTTGTCCCAGAGCAGGAAAATGAACTCCCGGCCTCCCAATTCCTTGAGGGCAGGATCCGCGAGCATCTTGTCGGTGATGGTGGCGGGGTTGGCGTTCTGGCCGGCGTCGATCAGATCGCCGATGATGGCCCAGATGCGCCCGTGCGCGGGCTCGACGAAATGGTCCGGCGTGATATGGGCCGCCTCGCGCCAGCGGGTGTTGTCGTTCAAGATAATGCCGAGGAGTGCTTGCGCGGCCTCGACCCCCTGGAGCGCTATCGACGGGGCGTCATTGGCCGGGCGCGGATCGAGGGCGGGCGCCAGCGCCATCAGATCCCCCTCCGTTCCGCGTCGAACGCCGCGCGCTCCAACGGGGTCGTGGCGCGCCAGACGACGACCCGGCCGCCGAGAGCGCCATTACCGCGCCGGCCGGAGTCCGTGATCAGACCTTGGGCGCGAAGCTCACTGCACCTCGCGCGAACAACCATCCAATGCGCGCCGATTACGTCGGCGATCCGTTCCGCTGTCGCAGGGGCTCCTTCGATCACGGCCAGGGCGCGAACGCGGATCGGCTTGGCCTTGGGGGCGAAGGAGCGCGCGGCCAGGCGACCAGTGTCAAGATCGCCCTTGAAGCCGGGCGTGAGGGGATATGTCATCGACCGACACCCTCGCGCAGCGGCTCCGCCCCAATGGCTCGGCTGGCGAAATGGCCGGCGCACCGGATCAGGGTGAGGCGCTGGAGGCCGTGGTGATGGCTGGCGAGTCCAGCCAACCGCAGCGCCTCGGTGCCGTCGTCATGCGCCGCGTCTTGCTTGGTGCGATGGCCGGCGCTATGTTCTGGAAGTCCGATGCCGCCAAGCTGGACAATTCGACTAGGCTCGCGCCCGCCGTCAGGCCCGTGCGGGCCTTTTCGTTGAATTGGCATGATCGATCACGCTGCCTCCCCATCGACGAAGCGGCGCAGATCCGCGATTCGGTAAAATCGGCGCCCGCCTACGAGAATCGACGGCGGTCCGCGCCGTTCCAACGCCCACATCGCCAACGTCTTCGGCCGCCGACCCAGAAAGCTCGCAGCGTCGTTTCGACTGACCCGACCATCCGGGAGGACCCGGACCCGAACTTGATCAAGTCCGGAAGCGTTCGTGTCTGAAATCATCGTGCTATCCTTTCGGGATAAAAATGACACGACGCATACGTATCAGGCTTGCAAGGCGCCCGCAAAGGTATATGACGGGAGACATACAGGGAAGGATCGATCCGGTATGCCCGAGACCATAAAGACCCGCCGACCGCGCCCGGGGCGGCCGATCAAAAGCGGCGCGAAAGCCGACAAGCCGGGGCTCGGTTCAATTTTGAGCGCGCGAATCAGTTTCGATGTTCGCTCAGCCTTGGAAGCCGAGGCGGATCGTACGGGTCGCTCAATTAGCCAAGTCGCCGATCGTTGGCTCGACGCCGCGCGAGCCGGCCATGCCAGCTTTCTGGACATGATTGGCGGCGACGCCGAAGTGGGCGCGGCGATCAATAAGTTGGTCGAAATCGCGCGCGCTGTCCGGGCAAGCTGCCCCGATCGCGAGATGTTTCCTACAGCGCTTTACGCCGCTTGGGCGGCGGCTTTGGTCAGCGTCACCCATCGGGGCATAGTGACCGAAGAGCTCCGTGATGAACTGGCCGAGCTCAGCGCTGCGTGGGAGGCCTGCGAAGAGGTTGTTCGGGTGTTGGCGAACGCAACAGAAGACGACCCCGTCGCGGCGCGGGCCATGCAGCCATTGCGGTTGGCTCCGACCGGTCTGCTCGGGAGAGGACGGGAATCCAAGCTATTTCTCGTGTTACTTAAGCCGGACCCTCGTAACCCCTTTGCGGCGGGCATGCGCCCAGATGAAACCGTCTTGAACGCATTGAACGAGCTATGTCGCGCCGGCGACACTGCCAAGCATGAAATCGGCACAGCCCTCGACCGCGTTCAAATCTGTGTGGCTCGGGCGGCCCGCCAGCAGCTCAAATTTGAACAGGCGCTTGCTCTTGGAAGGGAGGTAGGTGCCAAGGCGGTGCGCGTCGAGGCGCCCAAAAGGGAAAATGGCCAATGACCCGCCGCGCCGGCCGTCTCACCCGCGACTCCGTGAAGCGCCTGGGGACGGGGCAGAAGCTCGCCGAGGGTGGGATCACGGCGGCCCGTCTCGCCGATGGCGATCTCCGCTGGACGGTCAATATCATGGTCGCCGGCCGCCGCATCCACCGCGTGATCGGCAGGGAGAGCGACGGCGTGAGCCGGGCCGATTGCGACACCTTCATAGAACGCGTCCGTACCGAGGAACGGGCGGAGCGGCTGCATCTGCCGACCGGGCGGAAGACATGGCTCTCGTTCCGGCAGGTGGCCGACCGCTACCTCACCAGGATGGAGGACGGCGGCGGGCGGAACCTCAAAGCCAAGAAGCAGCACCTGACTCAGTGGTTGACGCCGTACTTCGACGCGCAGTGCTCCGACACCATCACCGAGTTCACGGTCAACGCTTACAAACGAAAGCGCCTCGAACAGAAGGCCGCGCCCGGAACGGTCAACCGGGAGCTGGCGACGCTCAAACACATGCTCCGGGACGCCGTGAAGGCCAAAGACCTGAGGGCGATACCGTGCAGCTTCGCCATGCTCCCCGAGCCGAGGGGTCGCACGATCGTCCTGTCAGAGGCCGAGGCAGACGCGTTGATGGCCGGCGCCATCGGCGACCAGGACCCGGACACCTGGCTGTTTGTCGCCTTCGGGTTGAACACCGCGATGCGCCATCGGGAAATTCTGCGGGCACGGTTCGACGAGATCGATTGGGATCGCGGCCGGTTGCATATCGGGAAGGCGAAGGCCGGCGGCCGGGAACAGCCCCTAACCCCAGCGCTGGTCGCCATCCTGAAAGCCGAGCGTGAACAGCGGGCCGACCAAGCCGGCTTCATCTTCAAGCCGCGTGGTCAGGACAGCCACGGAGAGGGCTGGCGACGCAACATGCAGCGTTCCTTCCGCCGCGCCGTCGTCCGGGCAGGACTCGATCCCAAGCGGATCACGCCCCACGTCATGCGCCATACGGCCATCACCCGGCTCGTCCAGGCTGGGATCGACCTTCCGACGATTCAGCGGATCAGCGGGCACAAGACGCTATCGATGGTCCTGCGCTATGCCCACGTCTCCGGCGCCCACATTGACGCCGCCATGGCCGCGCTCGATAGAACGCTTCCGGAACGCGCCGCCCCAGAAAAGAACGACGCGCAAACACACGTTACACAGGAATTACACAGAGGGCGGACGGCCGGAGTGGGCAACCGGTGAATTGTCCAAGCAAAACAAGCGAGGCCTGGCCGAGAATCGAACTCGGGTGCGCGGATTTGCAGTCCGCTGCGTAACCACTCCGCCACCAGGCCCGGCGCGCCGGGATGGCTAACAGATGACCGGTGTTCCGGCAACCGCGGCGGCGATTGCCTGGGACAGTGTCGAGACCTATAAGCGCGCCGCCATGCCCAGCCTTTGGACATCCCGATGAGCGCCGAGTTCGCGGCCAGGCGCACCAACATGGTCGATAGCCAGGTGCGCACCGCCGACGTGACCGATCTGGCCATCCAGGACGCCATGCGCGCCGTGCCGCGCGAAGCCCTGACCCCGAAAGGCAAGAGCTGGCTCGCCTACGCCGACGCCGAGATCGAATATGCGCCCGGCCGCTGGATGCTGCGACCGCGCGACGTGGCCAAGCTGCTGCAGGCGGTGCGCCCTCGCGCCGGCGAACGCGCCCTGGCCATAGCCGCGCCCTACGCCGGCGCCGTTCTCGTCGTCATGGGGCTGAAGGTGACGGACATGGAAGCCGACGGCCCGGCCCCGGCGGCGGAGGCCTACGATCTGGTTCTGTGCGAGGGCGCGGTGGCCAAGGCGCCGGGCGCCTGGCTCCTCGCGCTCAAGGACGGCGGGCGCCTGGGCGTGGTCGAGCGGAACGGCCCGGTGGGCCGCGCCATGCTCTATCTGCGTTCGGGGCCGAGCGTGGGTTCACGCCCGCTGTTCGATTCCACCCCGCCGATCCTGGCCGGTTTCGAAGCCGCACATGGTTTCGCCTTCTAGGCGCCCAGGCCGCCTACTCTCCGCCGCCAAGTGAAGAAAGCTTAATCGGCGCCGGCCTAGCGGCGCGGGGCGGCCGTGGCCTATAGCGGGCGGCGCCTTTCGGCGACGGGGCGCTGCTCGGGGACGGTCGATGTCGAGAAATCCGAGGGCCGGCTGGATGGTGGCGATTTCCGCCGCCGCTCTGCTGTGCGCCGCCGCCGCCCGGAGCGAGACCCTGGGCGACGCCATCGCCCTGGCCTACCAGAGCAATCCGACCCTGCAGGCCCAGCGCGCCAGTCAGCGCGCCTTGGACGAGACCTATGTCCAGGCCGAGGCGGGCTATCGCCCCAGCGCCAGCCTGCAGGCCACCCTGGGATACACCTCCAACAACCTCTCGCAGTTTCAGAGCGTTCCCAGCCAGCAATTCCCCGGCCAGACCGAGACCTCCGGCGCGGTCGTCACCATCACCCAGCCGATCTATACCGGCGGCCGGGTGTCGAGCCAGGTGAGCGCCGCCGAGGCCAGCGTCCTGGCCGGCCGCGAAGCCCTGCGTCAGTCCGAGCAGAGTGTCCTGCAAAACGTCATCCAGGCCTATGTGGACGTGCGCCGCGATCAGGAAAACCAGGCGATCGCGCAGGAAAATGTCGCCTTGCTCAAGCGCCAGCTTGACGAATCCCAGGCCCGTTTCGAGGTCGGCGAGATCACCCGCACCGACGTCGCCCAGACCCAGGCCAGCGTGGCGGCGGCGCAGGCTCAGCTTTCGGTCGCCCAGGCCCAACTCGCCAACAGCCGAGCCGGCTATGCCGCCGTCGTCGGGCGAAATCCCGGGACCCTGGCGTCCGAACCGTCCCTGGCCCGTCTTCTGCCCGCCGACGTCGATCAGGCCTTCGACGCGGCCGAGCGCAACAATCCGCAGATCCGCCAGGCCGACTACACCGAGCAGGCCAGCGCGGCGCGCGTGGCCGCCGCCAAGGCCCAGACCCGCCCGACAGTCGGCCTGCAGGCCACCCTGGGCTACAGCGGCGGCTCGTTCGGGCCGGCCTCGCCGTTCGTCAACTACAGCCATGAGGTGTCGGCCACGGCGGTGGCCAACTTTCCCCTGTTCACCGGCGGCCTGACCTCCTCGCAGATCCGTCAGGCGGCGGAAAACGACAATGTCGATCGCATCGGCATCGAGGCGACCCGCCGCCAGGTGCTGCTGCTGGTCTCCCAGGCCTGGAACCAGCTTCTGGGCGCGCGGGCCAGCCTGGCCGCCAACGAGGTGCAGGTGCGCGCCGCCAATATCGCTTTCGAGGGCACCCGTCAGGAGGCGCAGGTCGGGCTGCGCACCACCCTCGACGTGCTGATCACCGAACAGAACCTCAGCAACGCCCAGCTGGCCCTGGTCAACTCGCGCCACGACGAATACTTCGCGGCCGCCGTCCTGCTGGCCGCCATGGGCTCGCTGATCGCCGAAAATCTCGTCGCCGGGACGCCACTCTACGATCCCAGAGAGAATTTCGACAAGGTCCGCCACGCCTATGGCTGGGTCCCGTGGACGCCGGCGGTGGCCGCCGTCGATCGCCTCGGCGCGCCGGCCATCGTCGAGCGGCCAGCTCCGGTCGCCGCGCCCGTCAATTGAGGGGACCGCCTCTCCCCATCGGGAAAGTCGATGTTCGTGGCCTCGCGGAAATTGCGGGATCGGCGGCGGGCGCGTATCAAAGCGGCTTCACGCCGTTTGCCCTTCTCAAACCCTGGTTCGCCGCAATGCCCGAACAGATCGCCCCCGAACCCTCCATGGATGAGATCCTCGCCTCCATCCGACGCATCATCTCCGAGGACGACGTCCCGTCCAGCAAGACGACGGTGGCCGGCGGGGCGCGGTCGGAGGCGAATGTCCTGGAGTTGACCGACAAACTCCCCTCGGCGCCGGTGAAGGCGGATCTGGTGCCGGTGAAAGCCCCCCCGCCCACGACAACCGCCCCGCCCGCGCCCGTCGCCGCCCAGGAGGCTCTGGTGGGCGATACCGCTGCCGGCGCGGCGGAATCCTCGTTCGACGCCTTGAAGCATTCCGCCGACGAAGCGGCCAAGGCGCGCGCGACCCTGGATCTGCCCCCGCCGGGGCGCAGCCTCGAGGATGTCACCCGCGAACTGCTCCGCCCGCTCCTCAAGGCGTGGCTCGACGAACACCTGCCGACGATCGTGCGGACCAGTGTGGAAGAGGAAGTGGCGCGTATCGCGCGGGGCCGAGTACGCTGACGCTCGCGCCTTTGCGCCCGCGCGCGGAGACGGCCGCCCTCGTTCACCGGTGAGCCCTGATTTCGGGCTGATCGCGCAATCGGATTTTTCATGCTCGACAAAACCTTCGACCCCAAGACCGCCGAACCGCGCCTCTACCGTGAGTGGGAGGCGTCGGGCGCCTTTTCGCCCCGCGACGATCCCGCCGCGCCGGTCTTCTCCATGGCCATCCCGCCGCCCAACATCACCGGCGCCCTGCACATCGGCCACGCCCTCAACGCCACCCTGCAGGATGTGCTCACCCGCTTCGCCCGGATGCGCGGCGCCGCCGCCCTGTGGCTGCCGGGAACCGATCACGCCGGCATCGCCACCCAGATGGTGGTCGAGCGCCAACTGGCCGCCGAGGGCAATATCGGCCGCCGCGAACTGGGCCGCGAGGCTTTCGTCGAGCGCGTCTGGGAATGGAAGGAACGATCAGGCGGGACGATCGTCGATCAGCTCCGCCGCCTGGGCGCCTCCTGTGACTGGAGCCGCCAGCGCTTCACCCTGGACGAGGGCCTCAGCGCCGCCGTCCGCAAGGTCTTCGTGACCCTCCACAAACAAAAACTGATCTATCGCGCCAAGCGCCTGGTCAACTGGGACCCGCACTTCCAGACCGCCATTTCCGACCTCGAGGTCGAACAGCGCGAAATGGACGGCCATTACTGGCATTTCGCCTATCCCCTGGAGGACGGCTCGGGGGAAATCGTCGTCGCCACCACCCGCCCCGAGACCATGCTCGGCGACACGGCCGTCGCGGTGCATCCGGGGGACGAACGCTACACGCCCCTGATCGGCAAATGCGTGCGCCTGCCGATCGTTGGGCGGCCGATCCCGATTATCGCCGACGACTACGCCGACCCGGAGAAAGGCTCTGGCGCGGTGAAGATCACCCCGGCCCACGACTTCAACGACTTCAAGGTCGGCCAGCGGCACAACCTGCCCATGATCAACATCTTCGACCCCTTCGCGCGGGTGAACGACAATGCGCCGGCGGCCTGGCGCGGCCTCGACCGGTTGGCGGCGCGGGCCAAGGTGGTGGCGGAAATCGAGGCCCTGGGCCTGCTCCGGGGCATCGAACCCACCCGCCACGCCGTCCCCCACGGCGATCGCTCCGGCGTGGCGCTCGAGCCCTATCTCACCGACCAGTGGTGGGTCGACGCCAAAACCCTGGCCGGACCGGCGATCGCGGCGGTGGAGGACGGCCGCACGGTGTTCGAGCCGAAGAACTGGGAAAAGACCTATTTCGACTGGCTGCGCAACATCGAGCCCTGGTGCATATCGCGCCAACTGTGGTGGGGGCATCGCATACCCGCCTGGCACGGCCCCGACGGGCGCGTCTTCGTGGCGGAAAGCGAGGCCGAGGCGAAGGCCGCCGCCCTGGAGGCCTACGGGCGCGACGAGCCGCTGCGCCAGGACGAGGACGTGCTGGACACCTGGTTCTCCTCGGCCCTGTGGCCGTTCTCCACCCTCGGCTGGCCCGAGCGGACCGAGGATCTCCAGCGCTTCTACCCGACCGACACCCTGGTCACCGGCTTCGACATCATCTTCTTCTGGGTCGCCCGGATGATGATGATGGGCCTGCATTTCACCGGCGAGGTTCCGTTCCGGCGGGTGTTCATCAACGCCCTGATCCGCGACGCCGAAGGGGCCAAGATGTCCAAGTCCAAGGGCAATGTCATGGACCCCCTGGCCCTGGTGGACGCCTATGGCGCCGACGCCCTGCGCTTCACCCTCACCGCCATGAGCGGCCAGGCGCGGGACATAAAGTTGTCCACGCAGAGGATCGAAGGCTACCGCAATTTCGGCACCAAGCTTTGGAACGCGGCGCGCTTCTGCGAGATCAACGGCTGCGTCGCGGTCGAGGGTTTCGACCCGGGCGCGGCGACCGGGACCGTCAACCGCTGGATTGCCGGCGAGGCCGCCAAGGCGTCCCGCGCCGTCACCGCCGCGCTCGACGCCCGCGCCTTCGACGAGGCGGCCGGCGCCCTCTACCGGTTCGTGTGGAACATCTATTGCGACTGGTTCCTGGAACTGGCCAAGCCGATCCTGAACGGCGACGACGAGGCCGCCAAGGCCGAGACCCGGGCCATGGCGGCCTGGGTGCTGGACCTCATCCTGCGCCTGCTCCATCCGGTCATGCCGTTTCTCACCGAGGAGTTGTGGGCCAAGACGGCCGCCGCGCCGCGCGAGGGCCTGCTTATCGCCGCCGCCTGGCCCGATCTCCCGGAATCCTGGTTGGACCCGGACGCCGACGCCGAGATCGGCTGGCTGATCGCCTTGGTCACCGAGGTCCGCCAGCTTCGCGCCGAGACCAACGTCCCGCCGGCCGCGCGCCCGGCCCTGGCCCTGATCGGCGCGGGCGAGGCCACTCGGGCGCGGCTGGCGCGTCATCGCGATCTGATCGTCAGCCTCGCCCGCCTGGGAAGCATCGAAGCGGCGCCGGCCGCGCCGGCCGGCTCGGCCCTGTTCGTGATCGGCGAGGCCGCCGCCGCCCTCGCCATCGCCCAGCACATCGACCTCGCCGGAGAAACCGCCCGGCTTGGCAAGGAAATCGCCGGCCACGCCGCCGACATCGAACGCACCACGCGCAAGCTCGGCAATCCCGACTTCGTCGCCCGCGCCCCCGAGGCGGTGGTCGAGGAAAACCGCGACCGCCTCGCCGAAGCCCAGAACGCCAAGGCCCGCCTGGAAGCGGCCCGGGCGCGCCTGGAGGCGTTGGCGTAGGCAGGCTTGGCTTGGATCGCGAAGGCCGGACGCCCCCCCGTCGCGGCCCGAGCAAGAGCGCCACGGAAGCTCTCCCCCGCCGCCGCGAGCTGGAATCAGCGGCTGGAGAGCACGAAGACGTTGCCGTCGGGATCCTTGAACTTGGCGAAGGTTCCCCAGGGCTGCTTTTCCGGCGCCGACTTGAACGCCACCCCCTTGGCCAACATCTGGCGATAGGTGTAGTCGACGTCGTCGCAGGCGAAGGAGCCGTTGAAGAAGGTTCCAATGCGGTCCTCGTGGCCGTCCGGCGTGAACAGGGCGACGCCGGTTTCCGCCCCCGGGATTGACAATTCGATCCAGCGCCGCCCCTCGCCCATCGGCTGGTCGGTCGCGACGCGGAAGCCGACCTTCTCCGTCCAGAAGGCGAGGGCGCGGTCCTGATCGCCGGTGGGAACGCTCACGAACTTGAGTTGCTTGATCATCGCTCACCTCCGCCTCCGACCTAGCGGGCCGGCTTTTCAGAAGGAAGGCCCGCGGTTATTGCTATAGCAATGAACGGTGCGCCCTACGCGCTCGACCGCTATGTGATCGACACCCTGTTGGCCGACCTGGTGGGGCACGACCATCGGCCCTCGGCGTTCCTGGTCTATCTCGCCATCGTCGCGGCGGCCGGGAACGGCCATGCGGCGCTCAGCCATGCCGAGCTGGCGCGGCGAACCGGCCTCTCCAAGCGCACGGCCCAGGCCGCCGTCGCGGCGCTATGCAGGCGCTCGCTGATCGAAATCCTGAGGCGGGGGCCGACGGAGACGCCGGTGTACTGTCCGCTTTTTCCCTGGCGCCGCCAGGGGCCTCGGTGACCGGACTCCTCGCTTCATGCCCATGTTGACTGGATTGACGAAGATGAATCTATCGGCGGTCACGTCCGAGCGGAGTCGCGCTTCATCGACCGAAACCCCATGAACGCGAACCGCGCCCCAGCCGGCGGCCTGCGCAAACGGTCGGTGTCGCTGGCCGGCCACGCCACCTCCCTGGCCCTCGAGCCGGCGTTCTGGGCGGTTCTGGACGACCTGGCCAAGGTGCGCGCCGTCAGCCTCGCCGCCCTGATCGCCGGCATCGACGCCGAGCGCGGCGCGCGACCGCTGGCGTCGGCGTGCCGGCTGGCGGCGTTGCGGTTCGTTCAGGGCCGATAAGGCGCGCCAAGGCGTGATAGAAGGTGGGCCTTCCCGAGTCCCCCACGAGTCCCCTGGTGCCCGACCTTCCCGCCCCGCGCATTTCCGACCTGGCCCGCGTCGCCGGCCCCGACTATCTGGACGGCCTCAACCCCGAGCAGCGCGCGGCGGTGGAGGCGACCGAGGGGCCGGTGCTGGTCCTGGCCGGCGCCGGGACCGGCAAGACGCGGGTGCTCACCACCCGCCTGGCCCACCTGCTGGCCACCGGCAAGGCGCGGCCGTGGGAGCTGCTCGCCGTCACCTTCACCAACAAGGCGGCGCGGGAGATGCGCACCCGCATCGCAGACATCATCGGGCCGGGGGCGGAGGGGCTGCGGTGGCTGGGCACCTTCCACTCCATGGCCGCTCAGATCCTGCGCCGCCATGCCGAGCTTCTGGGTCTGAAGTCGAGCTACACCATCATCGACACCGACGATCAGGAGCGGCTGATCAAGCAGCTCCTGGAAGCGGCGAACATCGACGCCAAGCGCTGGACCCCCCGCCATCTGGCCGGCCTGATCGACCATTGGAAGAACCGCGGCTGGACACCCGATGCGCTGCCGGCCGCCGAGGGCGCGCATTTCGCCAACAACCGCGGCGCGGCGCTCTACCGCGCCTATCAGGAGCGGCTGCGCATCCTCAACGCCTGCGACTTCGGCGACCTGCTGCTGCACAATCTGACCCTGTTCACCGCCCATGCGGACGTGCTGGCGGAGTATCACCGGCGCTTCGCCTACATTCTGGTGGACGAATATCAGGACACCAATGTCGCCCAATACCTGTGGCTGCGCCTCCTGGCCCAGAAGCGCTCCAACATCTGCTGCGTGGGCGACGACGATCAGTCGATCTACGGCTGGCGCGGGGCGGAGGTCGACAACATCCTGCGCTTCGAACGCGATTTTCCCGGCGCCAAGGTCATCCGCCTGGAGCGCAACTACCGCTCCACCGAGCACATACTGGCCGCCGCCTCGGGCCTGATCGCCGCCAACAAGGGCCGGCTCGGCAAGACCCTGTGGACCCAGGCCCAGGGCGGAGCCAAGGTCCAGGTGCGCGGGGTGTGGGACGGCGAGGCGGAATCGCGGCTGGTGGCCGAGGACATCGAGCGCTGGAAGAAAGGTCGCCGCTACCGCGACATCGCCATCCTGGTCCGCGCCTCCTATCAGATGCGGGCTTTCGAAGAGCGCTTCGTGCTGTTGCAGATCCCTTACGTCGTGATCGGCGGCCCCCGCTTCTTCGAGCGGGCCGAGATCCGCGACGCCCACGCCTATCTGCGCCTCATCCAGTCGCCCGACGACGATCTGGCCTTCGAGCGCATCGTCAACACCCCGCGGCGGGGGATCGGCGACACCACGGTGCAGAAGCTGCTTCAGCTGGCCCGCCGCCAGGGCCTGTCGGCGGTGGCGGCGGCGCGCGACCTGGCGGCGAGCGACGAGATCACCGGGCGGGCGCGCACGGCGCTGGCCAATTTCCTGCGCGACGTGGACCGCTGGCGCGCCCAGAAAGAGTCCCTGCCCCATCCCCGCCTCACCGAGACGGTGTTGGAGGAAAGCGGCTACATCGACGCCCTGCGCCTCGACAAGGGGCCGACCGCCCAGACCCGCCTGGAGAACCTCAAGGAGCTGGTGCAGTCCATGGCCGCCTTCGAGACCCTGGAGGCCTATCTGGAACACGTCTCCCTGGTCATGGACCTCGACCGCGGCCGCGGCGACGACGCGGTGCAGATCATGACCCTGCACTCGGCCAAGGGGCTGGAATTCCCCCTGGTCTTCCTGCCCGGCTGGGAGGAGGGGGTGTTTCCCAGCCAGCGGAGCATGGACGAGAGCGGCGAGAAGGGCCTGGAGGAGGAGCGGCGCCTGGCTTACGTGGGCCTGACCCGGGCCCGGGAGGAGGCGCGCATCTCCTTCGTCGCCAACCGTCAGGTCTATGGCCGCTGGGCCAGCCAGTTGCCCAGCCGGTTCGTCGATGAACTGCCGCTGGCCAGCGTCGAGGCGGCCTCGGAGACCGGCTATTACGGCGGCGGCCCGGGGATGCGCGAAGCCGGCTCGCGCTGGGAGGACGTGGCTTACGGGGCCGGCTACGACAGCCCCGGCTGGAAGCGCGCCCAGGCCCGCGGCTACGCCGGCGGCCCGCCCGGCCGCACCCAGGTGATCGAGGGGGAAGGCCGCCTGGTGGCGATCTCCGATCCGGGAATGTCAAGCGCCTACGCCCGCGGGATGCGCGTCTTCCACCAGAAGTTCGGCTACGGCGAAGTGACCGCCGTGGAAGGCAACAAGCTCACCGTGGCCTTCGAGAAGGCGGGAGAAAAGCGGGTGATCGACAGTTTTCTGGAGCGTGGGTGAGGCGCGGGCGCTATTCGAAATTTACGTCCCGACCAAGATCCGGAGTGCGTAACAGATCGATTTTCGATCCCTTCAACGGTGACCGCTCAAGGTATTCGAGCATGGTGCGCGCCGTCTGCGTGCGATGGTCCCATTCCTTGCCCGAGACGACGACCAAGGCTTCCTCGCCACCTTTCCTCGGGCGCTTTGGCGAGGCTGGCCGTCCAATCGTCACCCCTCCAGATCCTCCGCCAGTATGGCCATTTCGAACATGAAGGAGCCGGCCTCATCCTCGTCCTCGTAGATCACGCCGATGAATTCGCCCTTCATTTCGACCTCGGCCGAATCCTTCTGCTTGGGGCGGGCCTTCAGGGCGATGTGGGGGTTGCCGAAGGTGCGCTTCAGGTGCGCCTGGACGCGGTCGATGTCTCTCTGATCCATGGCGGCACTCCGTCCGAAAAAAGGAAACTGTCGGGGGGCGAACCTAGCGGCATTCCCAATCGCCGCAAGGGGCCGCCGCGACCCTCGGGCGCTCTGATCAGATGGCGTAGTCGTAGGCCGCGTCGGGGATGGTCTGGTCCATGCTTCTGGCCGGCTCGGCGCAGGTCTTGCAATTGATCAGGCGGGCCGGGACGCCGGCGGCGGTGCAGTGGGCCGGCACCGATTTGAGCACCACCGAGCCGGCGGCGATCTTGGCGTGGTCGCCGACGGCGATATTGCCCAGCACCTTGGCCCCGGCGCCCAGAAGGACACCCTTGCCGATCTTGGGATGACGATCGCCCCCCTCCGCGCCGGTGCCGCCCAGGGTGACGCCGTGCAGCATCGAGACATCCTCGCCGACGCGCGCCGTCTCGCCGATCACGATGCCGGTCCCGTGGTCGAAGAACGCGCCTTGGCCGATCGTCGCCGCCGGGTGGATATCGACCTGGAACAGTTCGGAGACGCGGCTCTGCAGATAGAAGGCCATGGCTTGGCGGCCCTGCCCCCACAGCCGGTGGGCTACCCGGTGCGCCTGCAGGGCCAGAAAGCCCTTGAAGTAGAGCAGCGGCTGGACGTAGCCCTTGCAGGCCGGGTCGCGCTCGAAGACGGCGCGCATGTCCGCCTCGGCCGCCGCGACGATGGAGGGATCGGCGGCGTAGGCCTCGTCGGCGATCTCTCGCAGGCTGAGGGCGCGCAGTTCCTGATCGCCCAGCTTGCGCGCCAGCTGATAGGAAAGCGCGTCGGCCAGCCGGTCGTGGCGCAGGATCACCGCGTTGAGGATGGAGGCGAGACTGGGCTCGCTCCTGGCCATGTGCTGCGCCTCGTTGCGCAGGGCGGCCCACACCGGCGCCGCCGCGGCACCATCGACGACTTCCAGGTATTGGGCCATGACGCCCTCCCCTTTTGCCAATCCGTTCGGCCCTTCAACCGCGCATATGGGGCGCGGGCCAAGGGCGCGCTAGGCTGATAAAGGAATCCCCGAGACACTTTTTCAAGGATCGGCCGCCATTGCCCCCCGCCTTCCCCGACCCGCCGGCCTTCGGCGAGGCCCTGCCGATCGCGGCCTCGGCCCAGGCCCTGGCCCTTCTCGCCCGCCGGCGGTCGGCCTCGGCGCTTGGCCTGCGCGCGCCAGGGCCCACCGAGGCGGAATTGCGCCGCCTGCTCGCCCTCGCCGCGCGCGCGCCCGACCACGGCAAGCTCGCGCCCTGGCGATTCGTGGTTCTGCGGGATGAGGGCAAGGTGGCTTTCGTCGAGCGGCTGGAGGAGATCGCGGCGGATCGCCCCGACGCCGTCAAGGCCGCCGCCAAGCTCGGCAAGATCCGCGCGCCGCCACTCACCGTCGCGATCGTCTCACGATATGTCGAAGGCGAGATTCCCGAGTGGGAGCAGCGTCTCTCGGCCGGCGCGGTCTGCATCCTGCTGACCCTGGCCGCCCAGGCCATGGGATACGGGGCCAACTGGATCACCGACTGGTACGCCTACGACGAGGCGGCGGGGCGCCTGCTCGGCCTGACCGCCGGCGAGAGGGTGGCCGGCTTCGTCCACATCGGAACCCCGGCCGAGCCGCCTCGTGAACGGGTGAGGCCGGACGTCGCCGCCCTGACGAGCGTCTGGGAGGCCTAGCGCCCCCGATAGGGCGCGACGCCCTGGTCGGGCAGCCACAGGCCCTCGGGTGCCGGGCCGGTCTGCCAGAAAACATCGATGGGAATGCCGCCGCGCGGATACCAATAGCCGCCGATGCGCAGCCAGGTGGGGGCGGCCGCCTCGACGATCTTGCCGCCGATGGCGAGGGTGCAGTCCTCGTGAAAGGCCCCGTGATTGCGGAACGAGGCCAGGTAGAGCTTCAGGGACTTGGATTCGATCAACCAGCCGGCCGGCGCGTAGTCGATCACCAGATGGGCGAAGTCGGGCTGACCGGTCACCGGGCACAGGGAAGTGAACTCCGGAATGGTGAAGCGGGCCAGATAAAGCCGGCCGGCCTGGGGGTTGGCCACGCGTTCCAGGATGGCGTCGGCGGGGCTGGCGAAGGCCGTCGCCGCGTGGCCGAGCTGGGTGAGGCGCGTCTCTTCCATGGCGGTGGCGTTTAACGCGGATCGGCGCGAAGGTGAACTCGCGACAAATGGGAGGGATTCATGGCCGGCGGGGATTTCGAGGGCTGGACGGTGCTGGTGACCGGCGCGTCCACCGGCCTGGGCCGGGCCATCGCGGTGGAGACCGCGGGGCGTGGCGCGCGGGCGGTGGTGATCAACTATGCCTCAAGCCAGGCGGAGGCCGAGGAGACGGCGAACCTCGTCGAGGCGGCGGGCGCCCAGGCCGTCGTGGTTCAGGGCGACGTCGCCAAGGAGGAGGATTGCCGGCGGATCGTCGCCGCCGCCGAGCCCTTCGGCCGCATCGACGCCCTGTTCAACAACGCCGGGACAACCAAGTTCGCCCCCGACCACGCCAACCTGGACGCGGTGTCGGCCGAGGATTTCCTGCGCGTTTACGCGGTCAATGTGGTGGGGGCCTATCAGATGATCCGCGCCGCCCGCGCCCTGCTGGAGGCCGCGCCCCAGGCCGGGGCGGTGGTCAACACCGCCTCGGTGGCCGGGGTGATGGGGATCGGCTCGTCGGTTCCCTACACCGCTTCGAAAGGGGCGATGATCACCATGACCCTGTCCCTGGCCCGGGCTTTGGCCCCCAAGATCCGCGTCAACGCCATCTGCCCCGGATTCATCGACACACCCTGGTTCGGGCGGGCCATGACGCCTGAACAGCTCGAGCGGACCCGCCAGGGCGTGGCCGGCGTGACGCCGCTCAAGGCCGCTTCCAAGGCCGAAGACATCGCCGGCGCGGCGGTCTTCCTCGCCTCGCCCGCCGCCCGTCACATCACCGGCGAGACCCTGCTGGTCGATGCCGGCCTGCACCTGGGCTATGCGCCGCTGGCGATGCGCTAGAGCGCTTTCCGCAAAAGTGGGAACTGGTTTTGCGATCAGAAAGCGCTCAAGTGTTTGAGGTAGAGCCTGTTTTCCCGATCGGGTTGATTCAACCCGATCGGGACAGGCTCTAGCCTCAACCGGCCGGCGCCTCCGCCGGGGCGCGGGCGATCGCGCCGAAACGGCCGGCGTTGAAGTCGTCGATCGCCTGGCGGATCTCCGCGTGGGTGTTCATGACGAACGGGCCGTGACCGACGATCGGCTCGTCGATCGGCTCGCCGGTGAGCACCAGGACCGTCGCCTCGCCCCTGGTTTCGATCGTGACGCCGTCGCCCTGGCGGTCCAGGAGCACCATCTGGGCGTCGCCCGCCGCCTGAGTTCCACCCACGACGATCGCGCCGGAGAGGACCACCAGCATGGCGGTGTGACCTTCCGGCAGATCGAGGGTCACCGCGGCGTCGCGGTTCAGGCGCAGGTCCCAGACGTTGATCGGGGTGAAGGTGCGGGCGGGGCCGCGCCGGCCGTCGAATTCGCCGGCGATGACGCGGACCCGCCCCGCGCCGCCAGCCAGATCCACCGATGGGATGTCGCGGTCGAGGATCGACTGGTAGCCGGGCTGGCCCATCTTATCCTTGGCCGGCAGGTTGACCCAAAGCTGGACCATGCGAAACAGGCCGCCGGCGCGGGTGAAGGCCGGAGAGTGGAATTCCTCATGCAATATTCCGCCGGCCGCCGTCATCCACTGGACATCGCCTGGGCCGATCGTCCCGCCGTGGCCGGTCGAATCCCGGTGCGTCACTTCGCCGTCGTAGACGATGGTCACCGTCTCGAAGCCGCGGTGCGGATGGCGGCCCACGCCGCGCGGCCGGGTCGCCGGCTCGAACCGATGCGGCGCGGCATAGTCGAGCAGCAGGAAGGGGCTCACCCGCGCGCCGAGCGAATTGTAGGAAAACAGAGAGCGGACGGGAAAACCGTCGCCGACCCAGTGAGCGTCGGGATTGCCGTAGACGCCCAGAACCTTCTTCATCGAACCTCTCCCTAAACGCGGATCGCGGCGACGCCCGCTCGCCGTTGTTCTAGTTAGGCGCCGCGGACGAAATCGCCAGAGCGCCGAGCTTTCGGGGCGCCTCGCCAACGCCGCCGGACCGGGGCTATGAAGGCGCCAGCGCCCCGCGCGAACCTGAGGACCGCCCATGCCCGCCACGCCAGCCGAGAAACGCGCCGCCTTCCGCCGCCTGCACGAGAGCGGCTGTTTCGTCCTGCCCAATCCCTGGGACGTGGGATCGGCGATGGCCCTTCAGAGCCTGGGGTTCAAGGCCATCGCCTCGACCAGCGCCGGCCTGGCGTGGTCGATGGGGCGGCCCGACAACAAGGTCGGGCTGGACGCCGTCCTCGCCCATCTGCGAGCCCTCGCCGGGGCCGTCGATATTCCCCTCAACGCCGACTTCGAGAACGGCTTCGCCGACGATCCGGCCGGCGTCGGCGCCAACGTCGCCCTGGCGGTGGAGACCGGCGTCGCCGGCCTGTCGGTGGAGGATTCCACCGGCGAGGCCGCCGCGCCGCTCTACGATTTCGCCCTTGCCGTCGAGCGCGTCGCCGCCGCCCGGGCGGCCATCGACGCCTCCGGGACCGGCGTTCTGCTCACCGCCCGCTCGGAGGGTTTCATCGCCGGCCGACCCGATTTCGACGAAACCGTGCGCCGCCTTCGCGCCTTCGCCGCCGCCGGCGCCGACTGCCTCTATGCGCCGGGCCTCGGCGAGGAGAGTCAGATCGCCGAACTGGTCCAGGCGGTGGCTCCCAAGCCGGTCAATGTGCTCACCCTGGGCCTGCCGGTCGCCGCCCTGGCGGGGCTGGGGGTGCGGCGGATCAGCGTCGGCGGCTCGCTGGCCCGCGCCGCCTGGGGCGAGTTTCTGCGCGCCGCCCGCGAGATCGCCGCGCAGGGAACCTTCACCGCCTTCGACCGCGCCGAGGCGGGCGGGAAGCTGAACCGGCTGTTTTCGCCGGCCGGGGACGGCGCCTAATTCTTGCCGGCCTCGGCCGGGGCGGCGTTCATCGGCGGCCTCGCGGCGGCCACGATGTCCTGGTGTTCGTGCCGGCGCACCCGCTCGGTGATGTTGAGGCGGGTGAAGAGGTGGGCCGCGCCGTGGTCGCGCACCGCGTCGGCCCACAGAACGCGGGCGTCGGTGAGCAGGTTCTGGCCCTCGCCGACATGGACGATCTCATAACCCTCGCCTGCCTCGCGCACATAGACGAAGTTGCCGCCCATGGGCGACAGGGGCCGGCCGTCGCGGAACAGGTTGAAGCGATAGACCGCCCCCGAGGCGCCCTTCAGATCGATCATGTCCTTCATCGTCACTCCAAATCCATACGCGCGGCCAAAGTCAGGCCAGATGGGTCTCGATCCACGCCCGGCCTTCATCGTAGCCCAACACCGGCAGTCGCGCGAAATTTTGGTGGAAGTAAGGGAAGCGACGGGGCGCGAGGTCGGCCCTCAGGTCCGGTATGCGTGGTTGGTCGCAAAGGGCGCGCAAGACGCCGACGCCATGGTCGATGGCCAGCAGGCGGAAATCCACGTCGGGCGACGCCATCAGCTCGAAGGCGACCTTCCAGCCGTCGCCGGTCCAGCCGGCGGTCGATAGTTGCGGGACGTGCTCCTCGATCCAGTCGCGCGGCAGCATGTCGTGGAGGGCGATCCAGCCGCCCTTCCGGACGCATTTCAGCGAATTGACCAGATCGCGGCGGACCTGATCGTAGAGGTGGAGGCCGTCGATGAAGACGACATCGAACCGGGCGTCGGGGTTCTCCTGGAAGAAATCGTCGCTGGTTTGCCGGTGAGTGCCCCCGCTCACCGGATCGACGCCCGTCTTGCGCCTGGCCATCACCGAATCGAACAGCAGGTTCGAGGCGCAGCCGATCTCCAGATAATCGCCGCCCGGAGCGGCGGACACCAGCAGATTGACGATGGCGACGCGGTTGTAGCGGATCGCCGCCCAGTCGTAGTCCAGGGCGTGGGGATAACGGTCGGCGCGGAATTTTTGCAACAATATGGATTCCCGCACGAGGGAATTGAGGTTGCGCCTTTTGCGGCGCCGAGGCGCGTCGCTCATCCCTGATTCATCCGTCGCGTTTCTCCGCCAATGGTGGGGACGGAGGGACTCGAACCCTCACGGCCTTGCGGCCAACGGATTTTAAGTCCGCTGCGTCTACCGGTTCCGCCACGTCCCCGCCCGCCGACCATAGAGGGAGCGCGGCCGCCGGTCACCTCACCCTTCGACCCGAACCACGGCCGCCGCGCCAATCCCGCTCAGCGTCGCCACCAGCGCCTCAGCCGTCGCCTCCACCTCGGCGCCGTCGCGCCCGCGGATGACTAGGTTGGAGCCGTAGCCGCCTTCGCCGAAAAACGGGTAGCTGCCCAGCGACAGTTCCGGGTGAGCCTTGGCCAGGGCTTCCAGGGGCGCGGCGATGGCGCTCTCGCCGGCGCCTTCCACCCGGACGGTGCGGGAGATCGCCACCGCGCCGGTTCGCAGGCGCGGGCCGACATCCTCCAGCATCCCGCGCATGATCGCCGGCACGCCGGCCAGGACGAAGACATTGCCGATCTGGAAGCCGGGCGGCCCCTGCACCGGGTTCTTCACCAGGCTCCCGCCCACCGGAATCCGCGCCATGCGCCGGCGGGCGGGGTTGAGCTCGCCGGCCCAACGGGCGGTCATCATGGCGACGATCTCGGGGTGTTCGTGGAGTTCCACCCCGAACGCCGCGGCGACGCATTCGGCGGTGATGTCGTCGTGGGTGGGGCCGATGCCGCCGGTGGTGATCACATAGTCGTAAGTCCCGCGGAGGGCGTTCAGGGTGCCGACGATCTCGGCCTTGACGTCGCCGACCACGCGGGCCTCGGCCACATCGACCCCGAACGGGGCCAGATAGCGGGCGATGGCGTTGAGGTTGGTGTCCTGGGTGCGGCCCGAAAGGATCTCGTCGCCGATGATCAGGATCGCGGCGGTGACCCGTTCGCTCTTGGCCATGACCGCCTCCGATGGACCTCGAACCCGCGGCAGGCCATAGGCCGCCGATGCTTTTGCCGCAACCGCTGGCGCACGGGCGCCTCGCCGCCCGCTACAAGCGCTTCTTCGCCGACGTGGTGCTGGACGACGGCCGCGCCGTGACCGCCCATTGCCCCAACCCCGGCGCCATGCTGGGGCTGAACGCGCCGGGCCTGGGGGTGTGGGTCTCGCCGGCGGCGGGGGCCAAGCGCAAGCTCGCCTGGACCCTGCAACTGGTGGAGGCGGACGGCGCCCTGGTCGGGATCAACACCCTTCTGCCCAACGCCCTGACCGCCGAGGCCTTGGCCGCCGACGCCATCCCTGAACTCACCGGCTACACGGTTCACCGCCGCGAGGTGCGGTTCGGCGAGGCCAGCCGGGTCGACTTCCTGCTCACCCACCCAGATCGCCCGCCGTGCTGGCTGGAGGTGAAGAACTGCCACCTGCGGCGTGAGGGGAGCCTGGCCGAATTTCCCGACTGCGTGGCGGCCCGCTCGGCCCGGCATTTGCGGGAGCTCACCGCGCGGGTCGCCGCCGGTGATCGGGCGGTGCAGCTTTTCATCATTCAACGCACCGACTGCGATCGCTTCGCCGCCTGCGCCGATCTCGATCCGGCCTACGCCGCCGGCCTGAGCGCCGCCGCCGGGGCGGGTGTTGAAGTCCTGTGCTATGGTTGCGACATAGGGGTGGGCGAAATCCGCATCGCCCGGCGCCTGCCGTGGGTCCACGCCCCGGCCGCCGCGATTTGAGAGAGCACCATGGCGCTGGTCGATGACGAACTGGAGGGTGAGGTCCGCACGGGCCGGATCAAGCTTCATGGGCCCGAGGCGTTCGCGGGCATGCGGGCGGCCGGGCGGCTGGCCGCCGAATGCCTGGACATGCTGACGCCCCATGTGAAACCGGGCGTCGTCACCGGCGAGCTGGACCGGCTGGCGCGGGAGTTCACCCTCGACCACGGGGCCCTGCCCGCCTGCCTCTACTACCGTGGCTATGCCCACACCCTGTGCATCTCGCCCAACCACGTGGTCTGCCACGGCATGCCGGGCGAGCGGACCCTGCGCGAAGGCGACATCGCCAACATCGACGTGACCGTGGTGGTGGACGGCTGGCACGGCGACACCTCGCGGATGTACGCCATCGGCGAGGTCGCGCCCCGCGCCCGCCGGCTGATCGATGTCACCTATGAAGCCCTGGAGCGGGGACTGGCGCAGGTGAGGCCCGGGGCGCGGCTGGGCGATGTCGGCCACGCCATCCAGGCCTATGTGGAATCCATGCGCTGCTCGGTGGTCCGCGACTTCTGCGGCCACGGCCTGGGCCGGGTGTTCCATGACGCGCCCAACATCCTGCATTTCGGCCGGCCGGGCGCGGGCGAGGTCCTGCAAGCGGGCATGCTGTTCACCGTCGAGCCGATGGTGAATCTGGGCCGCCATCCGGTGAAGCTGCTCGCCGACGGCTGGACGGCGGTGACCCGCGACAAATCCCTGTCGGCCCAGTGCGAACATTCGGTGGGGGTGACCGAGACCGGCTACGAGGTGTTCACCCTCTCGCCGAAGGGGCTGTTCAAGCCGGCGCCCTGAAGCTCGGGTCACAAAAGCCGCTGGCCATTCCCAATCATTGTTCCTAATTTGTTCGCGGGTGTCGCCGGCGAGGGAGAGGGAAACCATGGCCGCGTTCGAAGATATCGCCCGCTCGCCGGGGGTCGCCTACGCGCGGCGGGAGCCCGCGCCCTGGCTCGATGGCGACGGCGCCCGCCAGCCCGCCGCGTCGAAACCCCCGCCGGAAACGGCGCACCGCGCCGGTCATCGCGCGCGCCTGCGGCGGCGCGCGGCGGTCTCCTTCGAAGCCCTCCCCGACTATGGGCTACTGGAGCTTCTTCTGGCGCGCAGCCTGCCGCGCGGCGACATCAAGCCGATCGCCAAGGCGCTTCTGGTCCGGTTCGGCGGCGTGGCCGGGGTGCTGGGCGCGGGCCTGGAGGAATTGAAGGCCGTCAAGGGCGTGGGGCCCTGCGCGGCGCTCGACCTCAAGCTGCTGCACGAAGCCACGGTGCGCATGGGCCGCGGTGAGGTCAAAAAGCGCACCGTCATCTCTTCCTGGAGCGCGCTGCTCGCCTACACCCGCGTCGCCATGGCCCATGAGGTGCGGGAGCAGTTCCGGGTGCTGTTCCTCGACAAGAAGAACTACTGGCAATCCAGGGCCGTCCGCGCCGGTCCAAATACCGCCGTTTATCCAATGGCTTGCGTGGCGTGATCGTCCTTGCGCATCCAGGGGCGTTTGATACAATCCAACAAATTGGTGGGGTGAATGGTAGGGTAACTAATCGTGGCCAGGGCCTAACAACAAGCTGACGACACCGGCGGTCCGGGCGCTCCGCACGCCCGGCCGCCACTCCGACGGCGGCGGCCTCTATCTGGTCGTTGACGACGGCGGGGCCAAGCGATGGGTGTTCCTGTTCAGGTGGCAGGGTCGCCGGCTGGAAATGGGCCTAGGCAGTTTCCTGGGGACTTCTATCGCTGCGGCGCGCGAGAAGGCTCAGGCCGCCCGCGAGGCGCTTGGGGCGGGCACGAACCCTATCGAGGCCCGCAGGGCCCTGGCGGCTGTCCCAACCTTCGGCGAGATGGCCGACGAAGTGACTGCGATCAGGGCCGCATCGTTCCGACGGGAGAAGTCGGTCGGCAATTGGGACCGATCGCTCAAGGTCTTCGCGGCGAACCTGCGGCCGATCCGCGTTGATCTCGTCGATACGAATGCGGTGCTGAAGGCGCTCAAGCCGATCTGGGCGACGACACCTGAGTCCGCGCAGAAGGCTAGAGGCTGCATTGAGGCGGTTCTGGACGCGGCCAAGGCCAAGGGCTTCCGCTCCGGCGAGAACCCGGCGAGATGGCGCGGCCAGTTGGATCATCTCCTGCCGAAGCGCCGAAAGCTCATTCGCGGCCATCAACGGGCGATGCCGTTTGGCGACGTGCCCGCGTTCACGGCTCTGCTGCGCGAGCGGGAGGCGATTAGCGCCCGTGCGCTGGTTTCTGATCCTGACGGCGGGACGGTCAGGGGAGGTCGTGGGAGCGCGGCGGTCCGAGATCGATCTCCTCTCCAAGGTCTGGACCATCCCATCTCATCGAATGAAGGGTGGGCGGGAGCATCGCGTTCCGCTCTGTGCCCGCGCCGTGGAAATTGTTGAGACCCTGGGCAACGGCTCCAACGGGGCGCCGACCGACTTCGTGTTTCCTGGCCACAGAAGACGCGGCTCGATGGACCGGCGCGGGTTGCTGGCCAGTGGCTTGCCCGCGCTCCTACGGAGGATGGGCGCCGAGGTCACGGCTCACGGCTTCCGATCCAGTTTCCGAGACTGGGCTGGCGAGGCGTCCACCTTCCCGCGCGAGATCGCCGAGGCGGCCCTGGCCCACCTGGTAGGCGACGAAACCGAACGCGCTTATCGGCGCGGCGACGCCTTGGACAAGCGCCGCAAGCTCATGGACGCGTGGGCAGGCTTCTGCCAGCCGCGTCAGGGGGCCACCGTGGTCGCCATGCGGCGGGGGCGTTGAGGCGGGCGCGGTTGCGTTGGCTCGCAGTCCCAGCCACACTTTCGCAGGTCCGCTATCCGTCGATAGGCCAACGGCATAGTTCGACCCTGAGCGGACTTTGATGTCACGTGCGTTATAGGTCCGCTTTTCGCGACAAGAGCGGACATGCATGGGATAGGAGAGAGCACCGGACACTGCTGACGCATAGGCGAAGTTCGAAAGTTCGGCTTGCCGGCATTGGCCGGTCTTGGCGACACTGCGATGAGGTGCGTGCTCCGAGGGGACGAGCAACTGTCGCAGGCTAGGCCCGCGGTGGACGAGAACGCTGGCGATCACCACATAGCAAGCGCGGTAGCAGGGAGCCGGGCGGGATCGGATCGTGGCGGACTCAGCGACGGAGGCGGAAGAGCCGGAGCAGGTTTCGCGGTGGCTGAAGGCAACCTTGGCCGACCTCGAAGGGATCGACTTCGAGGTGCCGATTGCGGCCTCGACGGCGGCGGACTGCGGGGAACTCGCGGACATCTATCGATCCGCGTCGGCCGCTTCGAGCGCCGGGGAGGACGGGCACAACGATCCCGCCAGAACGCGCATATGGGACTTGCTGTGGGGCGTCACCGGCATGCACTTCAATCCGGCCGACCCCAACGAACCGTTCGGTCCGATGCTTGTCCTATCCGGCGGACGACGTTCGGCGATCGCGGCCGATTTTCGCGCGCATGGCGACGTGCTGCAGGCAATGGCGCGCGCGTCCACGAACGTGGTGTTGAAGGCTCGCCTGTGCGACCTCGTCTGGCTGCTGGACCGAAAGCAGGCAGCACTCGGCCTTGAGGCGCTGCAGGCATATGTCGAGCTCGTCCGCCAGGTCGAAGCCGGAGAACTGAAGTTCCGGTACGGCGCCGACGACTGGGGATTCCACCATGAGACGCAGGAGTTTCTGCTGCGGGCTCTGGGGCTCGCACGCATGCTGGGCTGGTCGAAGCCCGCGGCATTGGCGGCACAGGCCCGGCTCGTCGCGGTGCGCAAGCGCGCAGTGGCGGCTCGCGACCCGGTGCCTGTCCACTGGTTTTGCGAGCTCGATCTCGGCAAGCGGGTGTCAGATCCAGCTGAGATCGCCGCCGAACTCGAGGAGGTGCTCGCGAACCTGCCTGACGATGCCAACCACCACGTTGTCGTGGACCTGTGGCGGCTCGCTGCCCGGGCCTACCAGATGGTCAAGCGGAATGAAGACAAAAGCCGCTGCCAGGTCGCAGCAGCCGAAGTCATGGCCGCCCAGGCCGAGAAGACATCTTCGGGCATGATCGCGTGTCAATTGATCGGGAACGCTATCGCGACGCTGCTCGGGGTGGCGAGTGCCAGAGCGCGCCGGCTTGAGCTGCGCCACCGGCTGCGCGAGGTCCAGGCGCGGATCGACGACGAGATGTCGACGTATTCGCAGGAGCTGGACCTTACCGAACTCGCCACCAAAATCCGCGACGGGTTCGCGCCCTTGAGCGTGTTCGACAGCCTGTTCCTATTCGCGGTTTTGGACGCCAGCCCCGATCCAGGGTCGGTTCGAGCGGAAGCAGCGGAAAATATTCGCAAGCATCCGTTGTCGTCGCTGTTTGGAACCGCCCATCTTGATGACGAAGGCAAAGTCGTGGCCCGGACGGGCGGCGGCGCGTTCGACAAGCCTGACGATCCAGCCGTCACCAAGCGGATCGCACAAGGCGAGAGCATCCGCCGCCACCTCGTCGCTCTCGGCAAGATCGAGCCCGCGCGGCAAGCGGTGACCACACAGCACTATCTTGGCGACGACGTTTTTTACGCGTTGACCACTCAGAGCCCTTTCGTGCCGCCAGACCTGGCGCAGACCTTCGCCCGCGGCTTCACTCGGTTCTTCCAGGGCGACCTCACCAGTGCGCTCTACATCCTGACGCCGCTCCTCGAAAACTCGCTGCGGCACGTACTGAAGACTGCCGGTCACGACGTCACCACCTTCGACAACGCCGGCCAGACCCAGGAGGACCGCACGATCACCGCGCTGTTCGAGGGTATGCGGGCGGAGCTCGATGCAGTGTTCACCCGACCAATCACCGAGGACATCGAGCGCGTCTTCCTGAACCGACCCGGACCCGCTGTTCGGCATGGTGTAGCGCACGGCCTCCTTCATGACGGGAGCCCTTACGGTGCCGACGGCATCTATGCCTGTTGGCTGATCTACCGCCTCTGTCTCGTGCCACTCCACCCCTACCGGCAGGCGTTGGGCCTTCTATAGGGCTGCGCACGGTCGGCACGAGCCCGAAGTTCTCAAAGGCGGTCGCCCCGCGTCCACACCTCGAGGCCCGGAAATCTCGAAGGAAACAATGTCAGCAAATGGCGCGAGCCGGTCGTTTGCTGAGGCGGTGTAAGCATCAGTGGGAATGTCCAATTCGCGTGGGCGAAGCGGACACTCCCGGGCTTCGACGTATCAGACCGCTTCCCACCCTGAACGGCGGTTGGCTAGGTCCGCTGTCGGGAGCGCTGGGGCGGGTTAGCCGGAATGGCAGCTTTCCGCTTTGTCACTGGCGACCGGGTCCGACCCTGAGCGGACATCAGCTACCCGGCTGGCGCGGTCTCTGCTTGGCCGAAACTGATTTGATGACTAACGGTCCTGGACCGGCTGTTGGGAGTGGCACCTTCGCGTTTGACAGCGCCTGAATGATCAAAGCGCGAATTGCTGGACGGTTGATATCCGCCGGTTCCTCCAGAACAACATGACGAGCTACAGTTCCACTGCCTTTAAGCAACCTTTCGGGATCCTTTAACCCGGAGGCTTGTAGAAAGAACAAACTAATCGCCTTAGGGTAGAACGCTATCGAAATAATTGCGTTTCGCGCACGTTCATCAGGGCCAAATCCTACCGCAAGTGCATTGTAATTGTCGTATACTAGGCTCCAGACTCATTCACAGCCAGTAAGTGAGGAGCGAGGCGAGGGCGACGGCGGATAGGAAGTTGGCGGCGAGCTTGTCGTATCGGGTGGCGACGCGGCGGAAGTCTTTGATGCGGCAGAAGGCGTTTTCGACCC
>JBBRQW010000030.1:0-29944 GCA_038225765.1 Caulobacterales bacterium
CTCCATGGGCTCCATGTTCCGGGTGGCGTCGGCGTGGGCCATCATCGAGATCAGGTCGCTCTTCGGCTCGGCGTTGACCCGCTCGTTCCACAGATTGACGAAATAGTCGGCGCATTCCATCAGCTCAGCGCGGCGGGCGTCCTCGGATTCGACGATGCCGGAGGCCGGATTGGCGGTGGCCACGTCCGACCAGCGAGTCAGCTTGCGGCGATCCTCCCAGGGAAAATCGAACAGGGTCGCCAGCATCTGGGTGGTGAGCTCGATGGAGACCCGATCGACCCAGTCGAAGGTCTCGCCCACCGGCAGGGCGTCCAGGATGCCGCACAGGCGCTCGCGGATCAGCGGCTCCAGATTGGCCAGGTTGTGCGGCGAGACGATGGGACTGACCGCCTTGCGCTGGGCGTCGTGCTTGGGCGGATCCATGGCGATGAACATCGGCAGCCGGAAGTCCTCGTCCTGGTTGACGATGGTGATGCCGCCCTGGGAGGAGAAGACGCCGTGGTTGGTGTCCACGGTCATGATGTCGGCGAAGCGGGTGACCGACCAGTAGGGCCCCTGCTCATGCTCGGTGGTGTGGTGGACCGGATCCTCGGCCCGGATGCGCTCGAAGAACGGCCACAAGGTGTTGTCCCGGAAGCGTTCGGGGACGGCCAGTTCGATCTGGTCGAGCGGGGTGGCGTAGGCCTCCGCCCTGGCGTCTTTCAGGATATTGCCCGCGCCGTCGGCCATGAAACCTCTCTCTCCCAGCGGTCAGGACGCCTTGCGCTCAAAAGCGGCGCTGATCGTCAAGCTTACCTCGTCACCGACCGCGGGGACATATTTGGCGACCCCGAAGTCGCTGCGCTTGATCGTGCCGGTGGCGTCGAAGCCGGCGGTGTAGGCGTGGCTCATCGGATTGGCGCCGGTGCCGTGGAGCCGGACCTGCAGGGTCACCGGCCTGGTGACGCCGTGCAGGGTCAGGTCGCCCACGATCTCGCCCTGATTGGGGCCGGTCACGGTCATCCGGCGCGACTTGAAGGTCATGGTGGGATATTTGGCGGCGTCGAACCAGTCGGCGCCCTTCAGTTCCTCATCCAGGGCGGCGTTGGTGGTCGAGATCGAGGCCACCGGAACACTCACCTCGACGCTGCTGGCGCCGGGATGGGCGGGATCGATCCTGGCCGTCCCCGAGGCATGGGTGAAATCGCCGTACCAGGTCGAAAACCCCAGGTGTGACAGGCTGAACAAGATCCGCGTGTGGATCGGCTCGATGGCGTAGTCGCCGGGCTGGACGGCGGCGAAGTCCGCGGCGGCCATGGGAGGCGTCGCCGGCTGGGACAGGGCGGCGCCGCTCAGCAGCGCCAGGGCGGCGGCGCATCCCAGGGCGGTTTCGATCAGGTTCACGGTCGGGCTCCCGGGGCGGCGAGCGCTGAGCCCGACGCGCCCTTGGTTTTGTAAAGGCTCCGCCCAGGCCCGGCAACCGTCTCTAAAAGGCCGCCGCCGCGTCGAACCGGGCTTCCAGCCACGGGTTGACGCCTCGGCAGCGATCGACGACCTGACGGGCCCAGGCGAGATATTCCGCCTTGCGTTCCGCCGGCCAACCCGCCGGCGGGCTGGCGGCCAGGGCGCGCAGGTTGGAGGTCTTGTCGGCGATCTTGACGATCTTGGCCCCCGCCGAGGCGTGGCCGGCGTGTTCGATCTGCAGCCGCTTGCGCTCTTCTTTCGGCAGAGACTTGTCGTCGGTGACCTCCGCCACCAGAGCCGCCACGCGGGCGCCGAACCGCTCGGTCAGATCCTCGAACGTGGTCTTGGTGTCCTCGACCGTGTCGTGCAGGATCGCGGCGATCACCAGATCGGCGTCCGCGCCGCCGGTCGCCTCGGCCACCAACCCCGCCACCTCGGTCAAATGATTGATGTAGGGTTCGGCCGCCTCGCCCTTGCGCCGCTGGCCGGTGTGCCGGGCGGCGGCGAAATCGTAGGCCCTGGCCAATTTTTCGATATCGTTCACCGCGCACCTGTCCTGCCTCGAATCGCTGCTAAATGCCGCCATGCCCAAGGCCGCGCAAGCCACCCTGTTCGACGACGCCCTGGCGCCGGCCCACCCGACCTCGGCCTATTCGGCCAGGGACATCGAGGTGCTCGAAGGCCTTGAGCCGGTGCGCAAGCGGCCGGGCATGTATATCGGCGGCGTCGATGAGCGGGCCCTCCATCACCTGTTCGCCGAGGTGCTGGACAATTCCATGGACGAGGCGGTGGCCGGCCACGCCAAGGTCATCGAGGTGAGCCTGGACGCCGAGGGCGCCCTCACCGTCAAGGACGACGGGCGCGGCATGCCGGTCGATCCCCACCCGAAATTCCCCGGCAAATCGGCCCTCGAAGTGATCATGACCGTCCTCCACTCCGGCGGAAAGTTTTCCGGCAAGGCCTACGAGACCAGCGGCGGCCTGCACGGGGTGGGAGTGTCGGTGGTCAACGCCCTTTCCGAGCGGGTGGAGATCGTCGTCTGGAAGGACGGCTTCGAATGGCGCCAGGTCTTTTCGCGCGGCAAGCCGGTGTCGAGGTTGGAGCGGCTCGGGCCCAGCCGCCGGCACGGAACCCAGCTCATCTTCACCCCCGACCCGGTGATCTTCGGCGACGACATGGCCTTCCGCCCGGCCCGCCTCTACCGGATGGCCCGCTCCAAGGCCTATCTGTTCCGCGGCGTCGAAATCCGCTGGCGCTGCGCGGCGGAGCGGATTTCCGACGCCACGCCGGCGGAGGCGACGTTCCGCTTCCCCGGCGGCCTGGCCGATTTTCTGGCCGAGAACACCCAGGGAATCGAGACCGTCACCCCCGAGCCCTTCGCCGGCCGGGTCGAGCGCCAGGGCGAGGCGGGGGCGGTGGAATGGGCGGTGGCCTGGACGCCGGCCGGCTTCGGCGAGGCCGACGGCTTCATGCGCTCATACTGCAACACCGTGCCCACCCCGGAGGGCGGCACCCACGAAGCGGGCCTGCGGGCGGTGCTGACCCGCGGCCTCAAGGCCTATGCCGAGCTCACCGGCGAAAAGCGGGCGGCCGTCCTCACCGCCGACGACGTCCTGGCCCAGGCCGGGGCCCTGATCAGCGTCTTCGTCAAGGCGCCCGAGTTCCAGGGCCAGACCAAGGAGCGCCTGTCCTCCATCGACGCCCAGCGCCTGGTCGAGGCGGCCCTGCGCGATCCCTTCGACCATTGGCTGACCGCTCAGCCCAAGGCGGCCAGCGCCCTCCTGGCCTTCGTCATCGACCGGGCCGAGGAGCGGCTGAAACGACGCAAAGACAAGGAGGTGGCCCGCGCCTCGGCCACCCGCAAGCTGCGCCTGCCGGGCAAGCTGGCCGACTGTTCGGAAAAGGGGGCCGAGGGGACCGAGCTGTTCATCGTCGAGGGCGACAGCGCCGGCGGTTCGGCCAAGCAGGCCCGCGACCGGCGCACCCAGGCCATCCTGCCGCTGCGCGGCAAGATTCTCAACGTCGCCTCGGCCACCGCCGACAAGACCGGCGCCAACAAGGAGCTGGCCGACCTGATGCTGGCCCTGGGGGTGGGGGCCGGGGCCCGCTACCGCGACGAGGATCTGCGCTACGAGCGCATCGTCATCATGACCGACGCCGACGTGGACGGGGCGCACATCGCCTCCCTGCTCATCACCTTCTTCTACCGGACCATGCCCGATCTCGTCCGGGCCGGAAAACTCTATCTCGCCCTCCCTCCCCTCTATCGCCTCGGCCACGGCGGCCAGAGCGCCTACGCCCGCGACGACGCCCACCGCGACGAGCTCCTGGCCACCCTGTTCAAGGGCAAAAAGCCGGAGATCGGCCGCTTCAAGGGCCTGGGCGAAATGATGCCCGCCCAACTCAAGGAGACCACCATGGACCCCAAGACCCGCACCCTGGCCCGGGTCAGCCTGCCGCGCGCCGAAGAGCCGGTGGAGGCCCTGGTCGAGACCCTGATGGGCCGCAAGCCGGAGCTGAGGTTCAAGTTCATTCAGGAGAACGCGGAGTTCGCGGCGGGGGACGTGGATGTGTGAGACACGAGAGGCGCGTGGTCGCGCACTGGCTGGTTTTTTGGCAATCGACTGGTAGCTTTTGGCAGGTTTCTGGTAGGTTTCTGGTAGGTTTCTGGTAGCCTTTTGACCGTCGATTGGTTGCTTTTGGCGCCTAGCGGGCGCTCAAAAAAAATCGAACATATTGTTTAATAAGTCATTTTCGAAACCTGGGGCCGTCGGATCGGTCCAAGACGGCCGTTCTCGAACGGTAAGCTCTTTGCGTCTTGCATATTGCAATTTACTGGCGTGGAGTCAAGCGCCGTGAGGAGGGAGGCGGAGCTTACAGATCTCCACCGTCTATTGTCCTGATCACGAAGTGGCGGAGGCTTCCCGTCCCGCCTCGGTCGTGCTATTTCTTACTCGACCATGATCCATCAGAAAACCGCGCACAATGTCCGACACCACCACCCTCTCGGCGAAATTCCAGATCTCCATACCCAAGGCGGTGCGCGTCGCGCGCCGGTGGAAGGCGGGGCAGCGATTCGCCTTCATCCCGAATGGCGCGGGGGTCATGCTCGTCCCCGTGCCGGAGCAGGATGAACTGGCCGGCATCGCCAGGGGCGCGAGGGCAACGGGCTACCGCGACCGCGACGACCGGGTCTGATGCGCCTGGTCGATACTTCGGCCTGGATCGAATGGCTGATCGACTCGGCGACCGGCAACGCCGTGGCCGGGGCGATCCCGGCGCCGGAAGACTGGCTCGTGCCGACCATCGTCCAGCTCGAACTGGCGAAATGGCTGACCCGCGAGGTCGGCGATGACAGAGCCAATCCAGTTCTGGCCTTCACCCAGACCTGTCGGGTCGTCCCGCTCGACACCCGAATTGCGCTGTCGGCGGCGGAGCTTTGCCGCACACACAAGCTGGCGACGGCGGACGCCATCGTCTACGCCACGGCCCAGCACCATGGCGCCGACCTGCTGACCTGCGACGCGCATTTCGACGGGCTGGCTGGGGTTGTATTCATCCGGAAGACTATCGGTTGACGCCCAACTAGAGGCCGGGACGCGGGAGCGGTCGCCGCCGGGCCTTTTCGAACGCGGATTAAATTCCCGCCGCCCGCCGCCCGACCCACGGCGCCGCCCGCTCCAACTGTCCGGCGAGGCGGAACAGGGTCGCCTCGTCGGCCGGGCGGCCGACGAACTGGACGCCGATCGGCAGGCCGCCCTCGCTCCACGCCAGGGGCACGGTCATGGCCGGCTGGCCGGTGAGGTTGAAGGCCTGGGTGTTGGGCATGAAGCCGAACAGCCGCGCCGCGTAGCCCGCCAGGTCGGGCGGATCGCCGCGCAGCCAGCCGATCGGCGGGGGCGGGCGGCCCAGGGTCGAAAGCAACAACACATCATAGCGCTCGAAGAAGGCGGCGACGATTCGGCCGAAGACGTGGGCGGTCTGGACCGCCTGGATGTAGCGGGCGCCGCTCACCCCCAGCCCGCTCCGGTAAAGGGCCCAGGTGACATCCTCGACCTCGCCCTCGGCGATCGGCGCCCCGCGCCGGGCCGCCTCGGTCTCCAGGGCGGCGGCGACGTTGGCGGCGACCACGGCGCCGGCGGCGTCGCCCACCGCGCGCCGATCGCCCGGAAGGGTCGCCTCCTCCACCCGATGGCCAAGGGATTCGCACAGCCTGGCGGCGCTCCGCACGGCTTCGGCGCATTCGGGGTCGAGACCATCGGAGGCCAGGGCCTCGGTGGTGAAAGCGATGCGCAGCACGCCCGGCTCTCGCCCGACCTCCTCGGCGAACGGGCGGCCGGGTGGATCGAGCCAATAGGGATCGCCGCCCTGGGGGGTCGAGGCGGCGTCGAGCAGGGCGGCGCTGTCGCGCACCGAACGGGTGATCGCGTGGTGGATCGAGAAGCCGGCCCATCCCTCGTCGGCCGGGGCGAAGGAGACGCGGCCGCGCGAGGGCTTGAGGCCGAACAGGCCGCAGCAGGCGGCCGGGACGCGGATCGAGCCGCCGCCGTCGCTGGCGTGGGCGGCCGGGACCATGCCCCCCGCCACCGCCGCCGCCGCGCCGCCCGACGAGCCGCCGGGGGTGCGCCCAAGGTCCCACGGATTGCGCGCCGGGCCGAACATCGCCGGTTCGGTGACCGGTTCGAGGCCGAACTCCGGGGTGTTGGTCTTGCCGAAGATGACCAGGCCGGCCCGGCGATAGGCGCCGACGAGGGCGCTGTCGGCGGCGGCGATATTATCCGCCAACAGCCGCGCGCCGGCGGTGGTCGCCGTCCCTTTCACCTGAACGCCCAGATCCTTGACCAGGAAGGGCACGCCGCCCAACGGGCCCACGGGCGCGTCGCCTTTCACCGCCGCGCGGGCCTCGCCCGCCAGCAACAGCGTCACCACGTTCAGCTTCGGATTGACCGCCTCGGTTCGCGTCAAGGCCGCCTCCAGCGCCTCGGCGGCGCTCACTTGGCGGCGGGCGATCAGATCGGCCAGGCCCACGGCGTCCTGCTTGAGATAATCGGATTGGTTCATGGCGCGGCCTTGCCTATCTTCCCTGTCTTGTCATCGAACCACGGGACGAACGGCGCGGCCATGGCCCGAGGGATCGAAATCTTCATCGACGCCGACGCCTGCCCGGTAAAGGACGAAGTCTATCGCGTCGCCGGACGCTATGATCTGAAAACCCATGTGGTCGCCAACGCCTTCATCTTCGTTCCCGCCCACCCGCTTATCGAACGCGTGGTGGTGGAGCATGGCCCCGATGTCGCCGACGACTGGATCGCCGAGCGGGCGGGGCCGGGCGACGTGGTGATCACCAATGACATTCCCCTGGCCGAGCGGGCGCTGCGGGCCGGGGCGGCGGCGATCGCGCCCAACGGCCGCGCCTTCACCGTCGATTCCATCGGCGCCGCCATGGCCGGCAGGGCGATCATGGAACAGATCCGCTCCACCGGCGAGGCCGGTGGCGGCCCCCGGCCGTTCGACCGGCGCGACCGCTCGCGCTTCCTGCAGGCGTTGGACGAGGCGATCGGGCGCGAGACGAGGCGCCGGCGATGATCGCCATCAACGACGAAATCTCCCTGGACGAAAACGAACTGGCCTTCAGCTTCATCCGCGCCTCGGGGCCCGGTGGCCAGAACGTCAACAAGGTCTCCACCGCCGTCCAGATGCGCTTCGACGCCCGCCGCTCGCCATCGCTCCCCGACGAGGTGAGCGCGCGCCTGCAAAAGCTGGCCGGCTCGCGCCTGACTCTGGACGGGGTGATCGTGATCACCGCCCGCCGTCACCGCGCCCAGGAACGCAACCGCGCCGACGCGGTGGACCGACTGGTCGCCCTGATCGCCAAGGCCGCCGCGGCGCCGGTCAAACGCCGGCCGACCCGCCCCACCAAGGCCTCGAAGAAGCGCCGCCTGGAGATCAAGTCACGACGGGCGGGGATCAAGGCGCGGCGCGGCAGGCCGGGCGACGGCGACTAGAGATTGCACGGCGCGCCAACCGCGCTAGCTTGTCGGCGACGGGTTCCTTGGGGGAGAGTCGGATGCGCGTTCATTTTCTGATCTTGGCTCTGGCCACCGGCCTGCTTGCGGCCTGCGGCAAGAACGGCGGTGGCGCCAACCAGGCCGTTGGCGCCGCCGCCCCGGCCCCGCCCGCGCCGGCGGCGCCCACCGAGGCCCAGAAGAAGGCGGCCCTGGCCTCCCTCCCCGCCGCCTACCAGGGCGCCGATTTCGACAACGGCGAGGCCAAGTTCGCCCTGTGCAAATCCTGCCACACCACGGCGCCGGAGGGCCCGGACATGACCGGCCCCAATCTCAACGGCGTCTTTGGCCGGCGGGCGGGGACCGAGCCGGGCTTCGCCTATTCCGACGCCCTGAAAATATCCAAGATCACCTGGGACGCGGCCAGCATCGACAAATGGATTTCCAACCCCCGCGCCGACATCCCCGGCACCAAGATGACCTATCTGGGAATGGAGAACCCCAAGGATCGCATCGACCTGATCGCCTATCTCAAGCTGGCGACCACGCCGAAGGGGCGGTAGAGCTAGGTGTCGTAGCCGGGGTTTTCGCGATCGAGGCGGCGCAGGCAGGCGGGCCAGGCCAGGGCGCCGCTCATGCCGCCGCCCGCTCCGGCGGCCACCACCGCGCGCACCGCCGCCTGGCTTTCCTCGGGGGCGAAGAGGACGCCGTCGCGCCCGGCGGAAAGGGCCATGATCTGCTGCTTGCAGGCCCGCTCGAGGTAGAACATGCCGATCCAGCAGTCCCCCGCCGTCTTGCCCACCGCCAGGGTGCCGTGGTTGCGCAGCAGCATCACCTGTTTGTCGCCCAGGTCGGCGACCAGGCGCGCGCGCTCGTCATGGTCGAGGGCGATGCCCTCGTAGTCGTGGTAGGCGAGGCCGGGCAGAATGGCCAGGGCGTGCTGGCTGAGCGGCAGCAGCCCCTCCTTCTGGGCCGCCACGGCGACGCCCTGGTCGGTGTGCAGATGCATCACGAACTGGGCGTCGTCGCGGGCGGCGTGGACCGCCGAATGGATGGTGAAGCCGGCTGGATTGATGAAGTGGCTGGTTTCCTGGAGGATGGCGCCGTCCAGATCGACCTGGACCAGGGAGGAGGCGGTGATTTCCTCAAAAAAGAGGCCATAGGGATTGATCAGGAAATGATGCTCCGGCCCCGGAACGCGGGCCGAGATATGGGTGTAGATCATGTCGTCCCACCCATGGAGCGCCGCCAGGCGATAGAGGGCGGCCAGATCGACCCGCGCCTTCCATTCACCTTCCGAGACCTTGCCCTTCAGCGCGGCCGAGCCCGCGAGCGATCCATCCGCCATGGCGGTTCCTCCGACAAGAAAATCCGTTGCGCCTTAAAAGGTCGCGCTATCGGCGGCCGAGGTCAAGCGCGGTGTGAAGCGCTTTACGGCGAAACCGGGAGGGTGACGAAGCCGCATTTTCGGAACACCGCTGCCGCCTCGCGCCCTTGGAGGAAGCGCAGGAAGGCCGGCCCGGCCGGGTTGGTCGAGGCGGCGACCTGGGCGGCGGGGTAGAGGATCTTCGGGTGGCTGGCGTCGGGGAACAGGCCGACGATGCGCACCTTGGGCTCGACCTTGGCGTCGGTGTCGTAGACGATGCCGAGCGGCGTCGCCCCCTGGGCCACGAAGGCCAGGGCGGCGCGGACGTTCTCGGCGGGGGCCAGCTTGTCCTCCACACTGGCCATGACGCCCAGCGCGGTCAGGGAGGCGCGGGCGTAGCGGCCGGCCGGGACCTCCGGGCCGGCGACCGCCAGCCGTCCGGACCCCAAGGCCCGGGCCAGGGGCATCCCGCGCCCGATCCGCACTTTCACCGCCGAGGCGGCGGGGGCGATCAGGGCCAGACGATTGGTGAGCAGGTCCCGGCGGCTGGCCGCGACGATCAGGCCGCGTTTGGCAAGGTAGTCCATCCAGTCGCTGTCAGCCGAAATATAGAGGTCGGCTGGCGCGCCCTGCTCGATCTGGCGGGCGATGGCCGAAGAGGCGGCGTAGGAAAAACGCACCGGCGTCCCGGTCGCCGCGGTGAAGGCCGCGCCGACATCGTCCAGGGCGTTCTTCAGAGAGGCGGCGGCGAACACGGTGACCGGCGCGGCGGGGGGCGGCGCGGACACGGCGGCGGCGGGCGCCAGGGCGAGGGCCGCCAGGGCGAGGAAGACGGCGCGGCGGCGGGAAAGGCTCTTGAACATCGGCTCACTCCACGGCGAGGATGACATGCGAGGCCTTGATCAGGGCCGTGGCGGAGCCGCCGACCTCAAGGCCCAGGGACCGGGCGCTCTCGCGGGTGACGATGGCGGTCAGGGTCTTCCCGCCGCCGAGGGCCAGAACCACCTCGCTGTTGACCGCCCCCTCCTCCAAGCGGACGATCTCGCCGCGCAGGCCGTTGCGGGCCGAGGTGCGCGGCGCCGCCTCGCCTGGGGCCAGGATGACGAAGCTCGACTTGATCAGGGCCACCGCGCGCTTTCCCGGCGCGAGGCCGAGGTCGAGGACGCTTTCGCGGGTGACAATGGCGACGATCCGTTGGCCATCGCCGATATCGAGGATCACCTCGGCGTTGACCGCGCCGTCGATCACCCGATCGACGACGCCGGAAAGGGCGTTGCGGGCGCTGGTTTTCATGGCAAGGCTCCATAGCAAGGCGTTGAAGGGCGCGCCGCCGAGGTCTCCCAGCCGCGTCTCCAAGGCCCCGAGGGCGCGGCTGAGTTCCCCCTGGACGAGACGGAAGGCGGCGATCACCGACCGGCCCTCGGCGGTGACGCTCGCGGCGCCGCCGCCCCGCCCGCCGGCCTGGCCGGTGACCAGAGGCCGGTCGAAGAGATTGTTGAGCGCCTGGACGGCGTCCCAAGCCCCTTTGTAGCTCAAGCCCTCGGCCTTGGCCGCCCGCGCGATCGAACCGTGGCTCGCGATCGCCTCGAGCAGGGCGATCCGGCGCGCTCCCACCTGGCCGGCCCCGCTCCCACACAACACCAAGGCCGCCGATGCGGTCATGCCGATCCTCTTCTAGAACGCGAACTGGGAGCGCATGGAAAGGGCGTCGTAGCTCTGGCCGATCTGGGCCCCCTGCGCGGTCTGATAGAGGATGGCGTCCGGCGACAGGCGGTCGAGGCGGACGTGCTGGTAGTCGATCATGAAGCGGACCAGCGGGTTCCAGTACCAGTTGATCCCGGCGCTGATTACCCGCAGATCGCCGCCGCGGATGGCGTCGGCCGCCGGCGCCGCGCCCAGCACGCCGGCATGGTAGTTGAGGTCCATGTCGCTGTAGCGCGCCGCCAGTTCGAACGCCCCCCACGAACCGGCGGCCGGATCGAAGGGATGGGCGACCGGTGGGCCGTCGAAGGCGGCGCCCTGGCTATTGTATTTGCGCGCCTCGCCGGTGAGGATCCAGCTTCCCTCCACATACCAGCCTTGGAAGTGCGGATTGGTGACGCCCAGGCCGGTGCGCTCCACGTCGAAATGTTCGTATTCGCTCTGCAGGAGGAAATTCTTCTTCTGGACGGCGAACTCCAGCCCCGCCTCGTCGGCGTGGGCGGCGGGAATGGCGCCGGTGTTGATCAGCCGCGTCCCGTCCACCCGCAGCTCGGGGGTATTGGCGAAGGTGACGGCGCCGCTGGCCGGCGGTCCGGCGACCAGCGGCGGGCCGGCGACATCGGGCGGGGTGACCAGATAGCTGCCGTGCGCCCCGACGTGGATCAGCCAGTCGGACCCATGCAGGGGGGTCGCGGCGAGGCGGCCGACCAGGCCCAGTTGGTCGCCGAACGTCTGCGGCGTGGGCGAGGCCGTGCCGGTGTTGATCACCCCGACCGTGCGGCCGGTGACGGCGAAGGAGGCCAGCCAGCGATCGCCGTTGGCGAAGACCTCGGCGGCGGTGCGCGTGTCGCCGGCGACGAAGCCTCTGGCGATGTCCTCGGCCGCCGAACGCTCCAGCAGCGCAATGGAACTGGTCGACCCCTGGTCCTCCAGGCCGATCGAGGGCGGGAAGGCGCCGATGCGGAACTTGAACGGCTTGAGGCCGGAGTATTGCACCCACGCCTCATAGAGCTCGCCGGCGTTTTCGACCCCCCCGCCGCTGCCGAAATCGAGGATCAGCCGATAGTCCACATCGCCATAGGCGGTCCCGTCGAAACCGATCCGCGCCCGCCGGAAGAGATCGCCGTCCTTGAGCTGGCGGGCGTGGGTGAAATCGACATTGGTGGCCGATGCGCCGAGCGCCGGGCCGGAGCGGCGCTGATCGGTGTCGATGGGGCCGGCGGCGCTCTGATCGTAGAGGGCGGCGTCGAACTGGACGATGCCGTGCAGGGTCAGGCTGAACCGCCCGTCGGCGCTGGCGATCGCCGGCTTGCCGCCGGCGATCGAGGCGATGGCGGCGGGGACCGTCTTGGCCGGTGGGGGGGCCGGTGGCGCGATTGTCTGGATCGCCTCGGCCGGGGCGGCGCGCGCCTGCTTCAGGTCGGCGATCGCCGCCGTCAGGGCCTCAATTCGCGCCGCCTCGCTCTGGTTGGCCGCCACCAAGGCGCGCACCTGCGCCTCAAGCTGGCCGATCCGTGCATCGCGCGCGTCCGCCGCCGACGCCGGGCTCTGTTGAGCGAGGGCGGCCCCCGAAGCGACGAGGCTCGCCGCCACGGCGACGCCGGCCAGAAGGGCCGCTTTACGACGCGAGGCCCCGAGATTGCCGATCATCGCCCGCGTCCCCCTGTGCGTAATATAGTGTTGCTACATAACGCGGTCACCGCGGCGCCGTCCAGCGGCGCCGGTGGCAAAACCGGCCGTCTCGCCCTAAATTGGTGTCTTGACCCAGAGCCCATCCCTCTCCGGCGAGCCCCAAACCGTCAGCGTCAAGGCGGCGATGAAGCTGCAGCGGGCCTACGCCGCCAAGCGCCGCGCCTGGGCCAGGGCGGTCGGGCGCCCCTACACCCGCGACCGCGATCCGCGGCCCCCGCCCGGGGAACTCGACGCCGGGGCGGACGAGTCGGGCTAGGGCCGACCTCCGGTTTGACAAGGGGTCGCGCTTTGCCTCTCCATGGCGGCCCATGCCGGCGCCCCCTCCCCTTCGCCTCGCCTTCGTCGCCAGCGACCGGCCCGAATCCGTCGAGGCGCGCTCACGGCTGGCCGCGCGCTACGGCGAGGTCGGCGAGGACGAGGCGCAGGTGGTGGTCGCCCTGGGCGGCGACGGCTTCATGCTGGAGGTGCTCCACCGCAACCTCGCCACCCGCCGGCCGATCTACGGCATGAATCGCGGCTCGGTGGGGTTCCTGATGAACGACTATCGCGAGGATCTGCTGGTCGAGCGCGTGGCCGCGGCGGAGCAGGCGGTGATCCATCCCTTGAGCATGTCCGCCGTCGATATCGACGGGCGTGACCACCGGGCGCTGGCGATCAACGATGTCAGCCTGCTGCGCGCCACCCGCCAGACAGCCAAGCTGCGCATCTCGATCGACGGGCGCCCGCGCCTGGAGGAGTTGATCTGCGACGGCGCCCTGGTCGCCACGCCGGCCGGCTCGACGGCCTACAATCTCTCCGCCCACGGGCCGATCATCCCCATCGACGGCCAGGTTCTGGCCCTCACCCCGATCAGCGCCTTTCGCCCCCGCCGCTGGCGCGGCGCCCTGATCTCGCACAAGGCGCGGGTCACCTTCGAAATCCTCGAGGCCGACAAACGCCCGGTGAGCGCGGTGGCCGACAATGTCGAGGTGCGCAATGTCGCCGTGGTCCATATCGTCGAGGACCGGACGATCGCCCTGGCGGTGCTGTTCGACGAGGGCCGCAGCCTGGAGGAGCGGATGCTGGCCGAGCAGTTTTCCGCCTGAGCGCCCGCTCAAAGCGCTTTCGACAACAATTCCGTCACCTCGCCGTAGCCGGCGTCCGAAGGGATAACCAGAGTCCGGCCGGCGGGGCTTTCCACCAGGCGCGGTTCGACGGTGACCAGAACGCGCGCCCGGGCGCGGGCGACGGCGTCGGCCGCGCCGGCGGCCTCGGCCAGCAGCTTCAAGTTCATCCGGGTCGGGAAGATAACCTTGCGCTCGCCCAATTCGGCGAGCCGCAGCGCCGCCGCCGGCGCGATCCATTCGGCGTCCACCGTCTCCCAGCCGTCGCACAGGGCCAGTTGGTCGGGCGGGGCGGCGGCGAGGTAGAACCAGGTGTCGAAGCGCTTGGGCATCGGCGCCGGCGTGATCCAGCGAGCGAAGACGGTGAGGGCGCCCAGGTCCAGTCGCAGGTCCAGTTCGGCGACCAGATCGAGAAAGGCCCGGCGGTCGGTGGCGATCTCGCCCCTGGCCGCGCCGGCCCGCGCGTCGCCGGCGAAGGGCGCGCCGTCGGCATGGCGGGCCAGCAGGATTCCGGTCTCCTCGTAGGCCTCGCGCAGGGCGGCGATGCGCAGAGCCCGTTTGTGGGGAAGCGACCGCTCCCAGCCGAGGGCGCGGCCCTCCCAGGCCGGGTCGTGGTCGCCGGCGTGGGTCTTGCCGCCGGGAAAGACCAGGGCGCCGGCGGCGAAATCGATCTGATGGTGGCGCTTGACCATCAGCACCTCGAAGGCTGGCGTGTCGCGGACCAGCAGGATGGTGGCGGCCGGCAGGATGGGAGCGGGCGGCGCGGGTTCGGTCATGGCGCCAGCCTGCGCCGCCGAGGCCGGGTTGGGCAAGGGCGGCGTGTTCAGGCGGGCGAGGCGGTGGCGGCGGCCGTGGCGAAGCGCGCCGGATCGAAGGCGCGGGCCCAAGGCCCCGGCGCTCGCCCGGCCAAGCCATCGACGAGCGCCGTGGCGATCAGCGGGGCGAGGAGCCAGCCGTTGCGGCGGGCGCCGAGGGCGAGCCAGACGCCCGGCGCGCGGGCGGGCCCGACCATCGGCAGGCCGTCGGGGGTGGCGGCGCGGACGCCGGCGCGCGGGGTGAGCGAGGCGGCGGCGAATATCGGCGCGGCGGCGGCGGCGAGGTCGCGCAGGCGCTCGACCTGGGCCGGATCGATCCCCGTGTCGGCGCGGCCGGATTCCATGGTCGAACCGATCAGCGCGCCGCCCCGGCTCGGGCAGATGTAGGCCGCCTCCAGACGAACCACCGGCCCGGCCAACGGCGGCCCCGACACCGCCAGGATATGGCCCTTGATCGGCGTCAGGGCGGCCAGTTCGGGAGCCACGCCGACGAGGGAAGACGAGGCCCCGGTGGCGACGACCAGGGCGTCGGCGGGGTGGCGCTCACCGTCATCCAGGACGGCGGTTCCGGCGTCGAAGGCGGTCACCGCGGCGCGGACCCGGCGGACCCCCAGCCTCTCCCCCGCCGCGCGCAGCGCCGCCAGGGCGTCCGTCGGCTCCAGGCGCCAGTCCTCGCCGGTCCACGCGGCGGAAAGGCCGGCGGCCAGCCACGGTGAACGCTCACGCGCCTGGGCCGGCGACAGGCGCAGCGCCTCCACGCCCAGGCCGGCCAGGGTGTCCGCCCAGGCCTCCGCCTGGGCCGGCGTCCCCACCGCCATGGCCCCGACCCGGCTCAGGTCCAGGTCAACGAACGTCGCCAGATCGGTCCACAAGTCGCGCGCCCGGCGCAACAGCTCGAGCGGCGGGCTGGCCAGGTCGAACAGGGTCTCGAAGGCCGGCGCCAACATGCCGGCGGCGATCCCCGAGGCGTTGTCGTCGGGGGCGGCGGGGTCAGCCACGGTCACCCGCGCCCCGGCCCTCGCCAGCGCCAGGGCGGTGACGCTTCCCACCGCGCCGCCGCCCGCCACCAGCACGCGAAGATTCAGACGACGCGTCATGCTGGCCGGGCGCGGCTAGGGCGGCGTCGGCCTCGGTTTGACTGGCGCGCGTCCCCCGCCCCCTCCACCGCTTCGCGGTCCCCCTCCCCCACTGCGTGGGGGAGGAACTTGCGAGCGTCTGGCCCTATTGATCCTCCCCCGTTTACGGGGGAGGGGGACCCCGAATGGGTGGAGGGGGCGGCCGCGCCGCGGTCCATCGAAGTCGATCCCGTCCTAGGCCATCTGGTAGCGGATCGGCAGGCGCTTGGGGCCGCCGACGAAGGCGGCTTCGGCGCGGGCGGGGGTTCCGGCGAACTCCAGGGACTTCAGGCGCGGCATCAGTTCCTCGAACAGAATTCGCATCTCAAGCTTCGCCAGATGCTGGCCCAGGCAGACGTGGGCGCCGTAGCCGAAGGCCAGGTGCCGGTTGGGTTTGCGGCCGGGCTTGAAAACATCGGGGTCGTCGAACACCGCCTCGTCGCGGTTGCCGGAGGGATAGGCCAGCCACAGCCAGTCGCCCTTGGCGATGGCGCGGCCGCGGATCTCGGTGTCGGCGGTGGCCGAGCGCATGAAATGCTTCACCGGCGTGACCCATCGGATGGCTTCGTCGACGAGGCCGGGGATCAGGGACGGGTCGGCCTTGACCTGCGCGAAGGCCTCGGGGAACTGGCACATGCCCCACACCGCGCCGGCGCTCGACGAGGAGGTGGTGTCATGGCCGGCGGTGGCGACGATGACGTAGTAGCTCATCGCCTCAAAGTCGCTGATCGGCGCGCCGTCGATCTGGCTGTTGGCGATCACGGTGGCCAGATCGGACCCCGGATTAACTTTACGATCGTCGGTGATCTGTTTGAAATACATGAAAAAGTCGGCGATCACCGCCTGCAGGTCGGCAAGGCCGTCCCCGTCCGCGGAGTCCTCCTCGGCGGAATGCGAGCGGTTCAGTTCCGGGTCGGTGGCGCCGAACAGTTCCTGGGTCAGCTTCAGCATCCGCGGCTCATCGGCCATGGGCACGCCCAGGATCTCCATGATCACCCGCAGGGGAAAGGTCAGGGCGACGTCGTTCACGAAATCGCACCGGCCGCCGAGGGAGGCCATGTGATCGACATGGGCGCGGGCGATCTGACGAATGCGCTCCTCCAGGCGCCGGATGTTCTGCGGCAGGAACCAGGCCTGGGTGAGCAAGCGGTGCTTGGGATGGTCGGGAGCATCCATCTGCACCAGGGAGCGCACCAGGTGCGGGCTGCCCCCGGTCATCGCCCGGACCTTCTCGTCGCCCTCGATGGTGGTGAAGGTGGTGGGCATTTCGCCGGAGCGGAAAAGGTCGTTCTGGCGGCTGATCTCCAGGATGTCGGCGTGCTTGCTGACCACCCAGAACGGATAGACCCCCTCCAGGCGGGCCATGCCCAGGGGATTGTTGGCGCGAAGCCAGCGGAAGGCGTCGTGGACCGGCGCGTCGGCGGCGTAGGCCTTGGGCGTGATCACGGTGCGGGCGATGTCTTCGGGAATGTCGATGGTGTCGGTCATGGCGCCAGGATCGCTTGGGGTGACGGCGGGTCAGTCTAGCCCCTTCCCATTGGCGGTTGTAGGCATGGGCCATGGATCTGGCCTACGAACCACGCCACGACGCCTTTCGCCAGGAAGTGCGCGGCTTTCTGGAGCGGCACCGCGACCGCTGGCCGACCGGGGCCGGGGCGCCGCGGACGGCGGTGCTGGCCTGGCAGAAACTGCTCATCGAGCGCGGTTACGCCGCGTGCGCCATCCCGCGCGCCTACGGCGGCCACGGCGGCGAGGCGGACATCCTCGAAGGGCGGATCATCGCCGAGGAATTCATCCGCGCCCGCGCCCCCGGCCCCCTCGCGGGCCAGGGCATATCCATGCTGGTCCCGACCCTGCTCGAGGTCGGCTCGGAGGAGCAGAAACGCCGCTGGATCGGGCCCACCTTGGCCGGCGAGATCGTCTGGTGCCAGGGCTATTCCGAGCCGGAGGCGGGCTCGGACCTGGCGGCCCTGCAAACCAGGGCCGACGAGGACGGCGACGACTTCCTGATCAACGGCCAGAAGATCTGGACCTCCACGGCGGCCCAGGCCGACATGATGTTCTGCCTGGTGAGGACCGAGGCGGACGCGCCCCGGCACGGCGGCATCAGCTATCTGATCTTTTCCATGAAGACGCCGGGCGTCGAGGTGCGCCCCTTGAAGACCATGACCGGCCACGCCGAATTCAACGAGGTGTTTTTCACCGACGTGCGGGTTCCCAAAAGCCAGGTGGTCGGCGCCCGCGGGGCCGGCTGGGCGGTGGCCAACGCCACCTTGAAGCACGAGCGCGGCATGCTCGGCGATCCGGGGGCCGCCGAAGCCCGCTTGGCGGCGATCGTCGATCTGATGGGCGAGGCGGTCGGCGGCGGCGAGCGGACGATCGACAACCCGGCGTTGCGCGACCGCCTGATGGCCCTCCAGGGGCGGGTGCTGGCGATGAAGTTCAACGCCTTGCGCCTGCTCAGCGCCCAGCTGGCCGGAGAGCCGGCCGGACTGGCCGGCCTGGTCGTCAAGCTGCAGGGCTGCGAGCTCAATCACCAGTTGGCGGCCCTGGCCATCGACGTGCTGGGCGAGCGGGGCGTCCTCTACGGCGGCGGCGGCGAGCGGTCGGGCGCGGGCGAGGCGTGGCAGCAGCGCTATATGTTCGACCTGGGGCTGATCATCGGCGGCGGCACCGCGCAGATCCAGAAAAACATCATCGCCGAGCGCGGCCTGGGGCTGCCGCGCGAACCGAAGCCGGCGCAGGGTTGAGAGCGGTGGAATTCGCCCTTTCCCAGGACCAGCGGATGATGCAGGCGAGCCTCGACGGCGCGCTGGCGCGGCTTTGCCCGCTGGAGCGGGTGCGGGCTTTCGCCGACGGCGGAGCAACCTTCGCCGACGATATTTGGCGCGGCCTCGCCGAACTGGGCCTTCCCGGCCTTCTGATCGGCGAGGCGCATGGCGGGCTGGGCCTTGGCCTGCTCGACGCGGCCCTGGCCGCCGAGACCCTGGGCCGGCATGTCGCGCCGACGCCCTTTCTGGCCAGCGCGGTCCTGGCCCCCCTGGCCATATCGGCGGCCGGCTCGGCGGAACAGCAGGCCGCCTGGCTGCCGAGATTCGCGGCCGGCGCGGCGCTGGCCGCCCTGGCGATCGGCGAAGCGGTCGCCGGGTCGGGAGGCGAGGCGGGCGTCACGGCAAGCGGCGGTCGCCTGACTGGCGTGAGCGCCTTTGTCATCGACGCGGCGGGCGCCGAGGTCTTCATCGTGGCCGACCGGGCCGGCGGCCTGCACCTGGTGACGGCGGGCGCGCCGGGGCTGAGCGTCGTCCCGCTCGCCACCATCGACCGCACCCGCTCGCTGGGCGAACTGCGCCTGGCCGACACCCCCGCCGAACCCATCGGCGAGGGAAGAAATGCCGAAGGCGCCCTCACCCGCCTGCGCGACGCCGCCTGGATCCTGCTCGCCGCCGACATGCTGGGCGCCAGCGGGGCGATGCTCGACCAGGCGGTGGCCTACGCCAAGGAGCGGCGCCAGTTCGGCCGCCCGATCGGCTCGTTCCAGGCGGTCAAGCACCTGTGCGCCGAGATGGCCGCCGAACTGGAGCCGTGCCGCGCCCTGGTCTGGTACGCCGCCCACGCCTTCGACGCGATCCCCGAGGAGGCCTCGCTCATGGCGGTCCACGCCAAGGCCCACCTGTCGGAGGTCAGCCGTTTCATCGCCCGCACCGCCGTCGAAGTTCACGGCGGGATTGGCTTCACGGACCTGCAGGGCCTCCACTACTGGTTCAAACGGGCGGGGCTGGACCGGCAACTGCTGGGCGGACCCGAACGCCTCCGCCACCTGGCGGCCAAGATGCAGGGGTTTGCGTGAACAAGGCGACACGGGCGGGTTGGTGTTTCCTCGAGGGATTGGCGATTCTTAAGGTGGAGGCCAGCGGGGGGAAAGGCTGGGCGTGCGACAAGCCGAGGCGACGCTGGGGTTCGCAGTCCAAAGGAAACCAATCATGAATTGCCTCTCCCTCTCCATTGCCGCCCTGGCCGCCGCCGCCGTGGCCGGCTCGGCGCTCGCCATGCCGGCGCATACCGCCTTCAAGGGCCATGATCTGGCCGGCCACGCCAAGGTGTCGCTGGCCCAAGCGCGCGCCACGGCCCTGAAAGCCCGCCCCGGCATGGTCACCGACCAGGAACTGGAACGGGAAGGCGGCGGCAGCGGCCTGCGCTATTCCTTCGACATCAAGAGCGGGGCGCGCACCTTCGAGGTGGGCGTCGACGCCAAGACCGGGGCGGTGCTGGAAAACGGCGCGGAGGGCGCGAACCCCGATTGATCACGAGGCGGTCGATAGCGGCGGCCGGCGCGAATGCGCCGGTCGCTTGCGGTTGGTGACGATCAAGGCAAGGGTCGCGTCATGAAATTGCTGCTGGTCGAAGACGACGCCGAGACCGCCGCCTTTCTCAAGCGGGCGCTGGGCGAAGCGGGACACACCATCGACCACGCGGCCAGCGGCCGTGACGGCCTGCTGCTGGCGGCGGGCGAGACCTACGACGTGATTGTCCTCGACCGCATGCTGCCCCAGATCGACGGCCTGGCGATCCTGCGCACCGTCCGCGCCGCGAAGGTGAAGACCCCGGTCCTGCTGCTCACCGCCATGGGCGGCATCGACGACCGGGTGGAGGGGCTGGAGGCGGGCGGCGACGACTATCTGGTCAAGCCCTTCGCCTTCGCCGAGCTGTTGGCCAGGATCAACGCCCTGGCGCGCCGGCCGCCGCCCCAGGATGCGCCCACCCGCCTGGCCCTCGCCGATCTCGAGATGGACCTATTGAAGCGGTCGGTCACTCGCGGCGGCGAGCGGATCGAGCTGCAGCCGCGCGAGTTCCAGCTTCTGGAATACCTGCTGCGCCACGCCGGGCGGGTGGTCACCCGCACCATGATGCTCGAAAGCGTATGGGATTTTCACTTCGACCCCAAGACCAACATCGTCGAAACCCACATGAGCCGGCTGCGGGCCAAGCTGCAAAGGGGCGGCTCGGGGGAGCTGATCCACACCGTGCGGGGAGCGGGTTATTGCCTGCGGGAGCCGTAAGGGGTGTTCCGCTCCAGCAGCTTGCGCCTGGCGGCCTTCTATGCCGCCGCCTTCGCCCTGGCGGTGGCGGTCCTTGGCGCGGTCACTCTGACCACCACCCGCGCCGCCCTGGCCCGGCAGTTCGACGCCCGCATCGCCGCCGAGTCCGCCTCCCTGGAGCGGGAGTACCAGGCGGAGGGGCTGATGGGGGTGGTCCAGGCGGTGCGCGAGCGCGACGCCACGCCGGGCGCCCTGGATTTCGGCCTGCGGACCCGCGGCGGGGCGAGCGTCGCCGGCCGCCTGTCGACCATTCGCGCGCCGGCGGGCTGGTCGGTGCTGCGCGAAAGCGAGGCGCGCGAGACGCCCGAACAGACCCGCATTCTCGCCACCGTCCTTCCGGGCGGCTACCGGCTGCTGGTGGGCGACGATCTGCAGGGCGTCGAAGCCCTCGACGGGGTGCTGTTTCAGCGTTTCGCCCTGGCCTTCGCGGCGCTCGTCTTGCTGGGCGCGATCGGCGGCTACGCCCTGGCCCGCGGCGTCCAGCGGCGCATCGCCTCGATCACCCGAACGGCCGAGGCGATCATCGACGGCGAGCTGACCCGCCGGGTGCCGATGCGCGGGGCGGGCGACGATCTCGATCGCCTGGCGGCGAGCTTCAACCGGATGCTCGATCGGATCGACGCCCTGATGGAGAATCTGCGCCAGGTGTCCAACGACATCGCCCATGAGCTGCGCACCCCCCTGACCCGCCTTCGCACCCGGCTCGAGGCTGGCCTGACGCGAGCCGGCGCCGGCGAGGGCGAGGCGGTTCTGGAGGCGGGCCTCGCCGACCTCGACGCCATCCTGGGCGCCTTCGCCGCCCTGCTCAGGATTTCTCAGATCGAGGCGGGGGCGCGGCGGGCGGCGTTCCGCTCCATCGACCTGACCGGCCTGGCTCGAACCGTCGTCGAGGCGTTCGCGCCGTCGGCGGAAGACGCCGGCGGATCGCTGACGCTCGGGGACGAAAGCCCGCTGGTCATGGACGGCGACCCCGAACTGCTCACCCAGATGCTGGTCAACATGGTCGAAAACGCCCTTCGCCACGCCGGGGCCGGCGCGCGGGTGACCGTCCGCTGCCGGCGGATCGACGGCGCGCCGGGGCTCTCGGTCATCGACGACGGGCCGGGCGTTCCCGTGGCCGACCGGACGCGACTGTTCGACCGTTTCCATCGCCTGGAAGCGAGCCGATCGACGCCGGGCAGCGGCCTGGGCCTGGCCCTGGTCGCCGCCGTGGCCAGGCTGCATGGGGGCGCGGCCAGCCTGCATGACGTCGCTCCGGGCTTGGAAGCGCGGGTCGCCTTTCCGCGGGGGCCCGGATGACCGCGCCGGCACATTGGCGTTTTCCAACCTTTCGGTCATTCGCCCGTCACCCAGGGCGGGCTAGAACGGCGGTTCGACGCCAGCGGAACCGCGGGATTTGACGATGCGACCCCGAAACGTCCCGCCGCCCTGGCTCACCCTCATGCTCTGCGGCTGGTTGTGCGCCTGCGCCACCTACCAGGACCGCCCGCTTCCCGCCGGCCCCGCCCTGGCCCCCAGCACGGCGCGCCTGAGCGCCGATGTCTCGCGGCTGCGGCTTGGCCCGCTGAAGGCGCATCGTTTCGATCCCGCCGGCGGCCTCGATCCCACCGACGTGGCCATATTGGCGGTTCTCAACAGCCCCGACCTTCAGGCCAAGCGGTCGCTGGCCAAGGTGGCCGCCGCCCAGGCCTTCTCGGCCGGCCTGCTGCCCGACCCCCAGCTCACCTTCACCCTCGACGTGCCAAATCCAGGGCAAGGGGCGACGACCGCCTACAACCTCAATCCCAATCTCGATCTGGTCGGGCTGATCACCCATTCGAGCGCGCGAAAGGCGGCGCGGGCCTCGGCCGACCAGGCCGACCTTGACCTGTTGTGGGCCGAGTGGAGCGCCGCCCAGCAGGCGCGGCAGCTGGCCGTCACCATCATGGCCGACGAGGCCAAGGCCGGCGTCCTGCGCGTCATCGCGGCGGGACTGGACGCGCGCTACGCCCAGTCGCGCCGCGCCCTGGCCGCCCACGACGTCACCTCGCTTACCGCCAGCGCCGACCTGGCGGTGAAACTGGACGCCGACGCCCAGTTCGCCACCGCCCTGCACGACGCGGCGAAGGCGCGCGGCGACCTCAACGCCCTCATCGGCCTGGCGCCGCAGGCGACGCTGGCGCTGATTGCCGGCCAAGCGCCGGCCGAGCCGAGCGCCGCCGCCCTCGACACCGCCCTGGCCGCCCTGCCGGAACGGCGGCCCGACCTGCTGGCCCTGCGGGCCGGCTACCGCGCCCAGGACGCCAATCTGCGCAAGGCCATCCTGATGCAGTTTCCCCTGGTCAACATCGGCTTCAGCCATCAGAGCGACAACACCGCGATCGTCAGCAACGGGGTGTCGGGCAGCCTGACCATCCCGATCTTCAACCGCGGGCGCGGCGAGATCGCCGTCCAGAAGGCGACCCGCGAGCGATTGTGGGCGGAATATCAGGCGCGCCTGGATCAGACGGTGGCCGAGGTGGCGGCGGCCCGGCGCGAGCGCGAGGCCGGGCGCGCCGCCCTCGCCCGCCTCGAGGCGGCGGTTCCCGCCCTGACGGCGACCGCCGACACGGCCGCCGCCGCCGCCGCCCGCGGCGACATCGACAGCGCCGCCCTGCTGGCCCTCGAGCAATCGGCGCTGAAGGCGCGGGTGGCGGTGCTGGACCAGAGGCTGGCCCTGGCGCTCGCCGACATCGCCCTGGACACCGTCCTTTTCCTTCCCTCCGACCAAGGCGGCGCCCCATGAGACCGTTCAAACCCTGGACCCTGGCAGTCGCGGGCGTCGCCCTCATCCTCATCGCCCTGATCGCCTGGCGCGCCCTTCACAAGCCGGCGACGGCGCCCGAAGCGGCGGCTCCGGCGGCCCTGATCACCGTCGCCGCGATCCGCCAGGGCGAGATCGCCCAGACCGTCAGCGCCTATGGGACGATCGCCGGTTCCCCGGCGGCGAGCCGGACCCTGGCGGCGCCGCGGGCGGTGATCGTCGAACAGGTGCTGGTCGCTCCCGGGCAGCCGGTAGCGGCGGGCGCGCCGCTGATCGTCCTGGCCAACACCCCGGCCACCGAACTCGCCTTTCGCCAGGCTGCGGACGCGGCGGGCTTCGCCGACCGCGATCTGGCCCGCGTGCAACGACTCTACGACCAGCATCTGGCGGCCAACGATCAATTGGGGGCGGCCCGCAAGGCCGTGGCCGACGCCAAGGCCGGTGTCGCCGCCCAGGTGGCCGCCGGGGCGGGCGGCGGCCGTCAGACCCTCAGGGCGAGCGTCGCCGGGGTGATCGGGGCCGTGCCGGCGGCGGCCGGCGAGCATGTGGCCGCCGACGCGCCGTTGATGACGCTGATTGCCAACGGCGGCCTGATCGCCCAGCTCGGCGTCGAGCCAACTCATGCCGGCGCCCTGGCGGCCGGCCAGAGCGTGACCATCGCCTCGGCCTTCGACCCCGCCCATAAAATCCTCGGCCGGCTGGCGGTGGTCGGGCGGCAGGTGGATCCGGCCACCCGCCTGGTGACGGTCACCGTCCCGGTACCGGGCGCCGCGCCGGCCCTCGGGGCGGCAGTGGTGGGCGTCATCACCGTGGCCAGCCACACCGGCCTCGTCGTTCCCGCCGCCGCGGTGGTCTACGACGAAGCCGGCGCCCACCTTTTCGTGGTCCGCCGCGGCAAGGCGCGTCAGGTCGCGGTGACGCCCGGCGAGACGCAAGGCGACGATCTGGAAGTGGCCGGCGCCCTGACCGCCGGCGAGGCCGTGGCGGTCCAGAGCGCCTATCAGCTTCAGGATGGCCTGGCGGTGCGGATCCGCCCAAGATGAAGGCGCAGGATCTGTTTGCCCGTCACCGGCGTTCGCTGCTGGCGGTTCTGGCCATCGGCCTGATCGCCGGCGTCCTGGCGGGCCTCGGCCTGCCGGTGGGCCTGTTCCCCAACATCTCTTTCCCGCGCCTCTCGGTGGCCATCGAGGCGGGAGACCGGCCGATCGATCAGACCGAGGCGGTGGTCACCCGGCCCCTGGAACTGGCGGTGCGGGCCGTCCCGGGGGTGACCTCCCTGCGCTCCACCACCAGCCGCGGGGCGGCGGAACTGCGGGTCGCCTTCGCGTGGGGGAGCGACATGAACCTGGCCCTGCAGCGCACCCAGGCGGCCCTCGCCCAGGCGTCCAGGACCCTGCCGCCCGGCGTGACCTTTTCGGTCCGGCGCATGGACCCGACGGTTTTCCCGGTCGCCGCCTACAGCCTGACCTCCAGCCGCATCGGGCCGATCGCGCTTCGGCGCTACGCCGACCTCACCCTGACGCCTCTCTTGACCTCGGTCAAAGGCGTGGCGCGGGTGGATTCCCTGGGCGGCGGGATCGGCGAATATCAGGTGACCGCCGATCCGGCTGCGCTGCGCGCCTACGGCCTGACCCTGGCCGACGTCACTTCGGCCCTCGGCGCCGCCAATGTGCTCGAGGCGAGCGGCAAGCTCGAGGACCGCGGCAAGCTCTTCCTCACCCTCGCCGACAGCCGCCTGGCCAGCGCCGCCGACATCGAAAAGGTGGTCATCAAGAGCGGCGGGGGGGGAATCGTCCGCCTGGGCGACGTGGCCGCGGTGCGCCTGACCAGCGCCCCCAGCTTCATCCGGGTGACGGCCGATGGGCAGGGCGCGGTGAGCGTCCAGGTCTATCAGCAGCCCAGCGGCGACACCGTGCGCATCGTCCGCGACATCGCGGCGGTGTTCGCCAAGGCCAGGGCGAGCGCGCCGCCCGGGCTCAATGTCTCGGCGTGGTATGACCAGAGCGAACTGATCGTGACCTCGGCGCGGGGCCTGGCCGAGGCGATCGCCGTCGGCGCCGTGCTCGCCGCCCTGGTGCTTCTGTTGTTCCTGCGCAACCTCGGGGTCACCGTGGCCGCCGTGGTGGTGGTGCCGATCGTCCTGGCCCTGACCACCCTGGCGCTCAAGGCCCTGGGCCAGAGCTTCAACATCATGACCCTGGGCGGCATGGCGGCGGCCATCGGCCTGATCATCGACGACGCCATCGTGATGATCGAGCACATGGAGCGGCGGGTGGCCGAGGGCGGCGACGACCGGCTGGGGGCCATGCGGGCGGCGGCGGCGGAGTTCTTCCGCCCCCTGGCCGGCTCGTCGGCGGCGACCATTCTGATCTTCCTGCCCCTGGCCTTCCTCACCGGGGTCACCGGCGCCTTCTTCAAGGCCCTGTCCCTGACCATGGCGGTGGCCCTCACCGCTTCCTTCCTGCTTGCCTGGCTGGTGGTGCCGATCCTCATGGAGCGGCTCTATCACAAGGCGAAACCCAGGGAGCGCCGCCCCTCGCGCCTGCTGGCCGCCTATCGCCGGGCTCTGGAGCGGGCGACGGCGACGCCGTGGATCGCCGGCGCGGTCCTCGTCCCGCTGGCGATCGCCGGCGTGTTCGCCTTCATGACCCTGCCCAGCGGCTTCATGCCGAAGATGGACGAGGGCGGGTTCATCCTGGACTACATCACCCCGCCCGGAACCTCCCTCACCGAGAGCGACCGGCTGGTGCGCCAGATCGAAGCCATCCTCAAGGCGACGCCGGAGCTGACGACCTATTCGCGGCGCACCGGCGCCCAGCTGGGTGGCGCCCTCACCGAGCCCAACGTCGGCGACTTCTTCGTGCGCCTGAAAAAGCCGCCGCGCCGTGGCATCGAGGCGATCATGAACGATGTCCGCGGTCGCGTTCAGGCTCGAGTTCCCGGCGTCGATATCGAGACCGCCCAGCTCATCGAGGATCTGATCGGCGACCTCACATCGGTGCCCCAGCCCATCGAGGTGAAGCTGTTCGGCGAGGACCAGGCGCTGCTCGAGGCCACGGCGGCCCAGGTCGCCAAACAGGTGGGCGCGGTGCGCGGCCTCACCGAAGTGCGCGACGGGGTGGTGGTGGCCGGCGACGCCCTCGACGTGCGCATCGACCTGGCGCGGGCGGCGCTGGAGGGGATCGCCCCGGCCGAGGCGTCCAAGCAGATCGGGGCCCTGCTGGGCGGGGCGGTGGCGACGCAGGTGCAGTCCGGCGCCCTCCTCACCGGCGTCCGGGTGTGGATACCGGAGGCGCGGCGCGGGCGGGTCGGCGACATCGCCGGCCTGCCGCTGCGGGCGGCGGACGGCCATATCTTCGACCTCTCCCGCGTGGCCACGGTGGAAACCCTCATCGCCCAGGCGGAGATCGAGCGCGAGGGCAGCCGGCGGATGGTGCCGGTCACCGCCCGGGTGGTGGGCCGCGACCTGGGCGGGGCCGCCAAGGACGTCCAGCGCCTGCTGAGCGGCCCGGGCGTCCTGCCGGCAGGGATAAGCTTCGAGATGGGCGGCCTCTACGCCGAACAGCAGTCGGCGTTCAAAGGCCTGGCGACGGTGTTCGTGGCGGCCCTGGGCATCGTCACCGTCCTCCTGCTGCTTCTCTACGAGAACTTCCGTATCGTCGGGGCGATCGTGGCCATGCCGCTGAGCGCCGCCTGCGCGGTGGCGGCGGGGCTGTGGATCGCCGGGGTGGAGCTCAACATCATGGCCCTGATGGGCCTGACCATGGTGATCGGCATCGTCACCGAGGTGGCGATCTTCTATTTCACCGAATACGACGGCCTGATCGCCGAGGGCGTGCCCCCGCGCCAGGCCCTCGTCGACGCCGGCGCCAACCGCCTGCGCCCCATCGCCATGACCACCCTGGCCGCCATCCTCGCCCTCACCCCCCTGGCCCTCGGCTCGTCGATGCAAAAACCCCTAGCCATCGCCATCGTCATCGGCCTGATCGCCCAGGGCCCTCTGGTCCTGCTGGTGATGCCGGCGCTTTACCGGCTGATCGGTGGGGTGGGGCGCGGGGCGGAAGAACCGGCGGCGGAGGGGTAGGGCCCCTCCCCTACCTACCCACCACCAGCACTTCGAACGTCCCCGGCTTCGGCGCTGGCCGTTTGCCGGCGGGGGCGGGCGACAAATACTGGGCGACAGGGAGGTAGATCCGGCCGGTCTTGGGATCGACCGCGCCAGTGCGGGCGCCGACCTGGGTGGGGACGGTGTCGATGACGGTGTTGTCGGCCTTCCCCGAGAGGGCGATCACCGCCAGCGTGCCGGTCCTGCCCGAGGGGATGTAGGCCAGGCCGCGGGTCTTGTCATAGAGCACCGCGTCCGGCCCGGCGCCGATCTTCAGGGTGGCGATCACGCGGCCGGAAGGCGCGTCGAGGATTTTGGCGACGCCGTTGGCGCAGGCGGAGATCAGCCGGCCTCCCGCCACCAAGGCCAAGCCTGTGGGCCCGTGGCAGTCGCCCAAGGGATAGCGGGCGATGGCCTTGCGCGCCGCGATGTCCACCACGGCGATCTCGTTCCTGTCCTCGACGTTGACGTAGAGGCGGCCCTTGCCGTCGGCGGCGGGGTATTCCAGGCCGTCGCCGACGTGGATCAATCCGACCGCCGTGCCGGCCTTTGGATCGACCAAGGTGATCTCGCCGCTGTCGCCGTCGACGACCATGACCAGGCCCGTCGATGGATCGTAGACCGCGCCGTCGGGGCCCTTGGCGGTGGGAATGGAGGCGATCGGCTTGCCATCGGCGGCGGAGAGAACCCGCGCGGTGTCGTCGCCGCTGTTGGTGGTGACGATGAGATCGGTCCTGGGAACAGGGACCACGGCGTGCAGATGACTGCCGGCGGCGAACTCGGCCGTGACCTTGCCGGTGTCGGCGTCGATCGCCATCACGCTCAAGTCATGGGCGACATAGACGCGCCGCCGCGCCGCATCGAAGCTGGCGTAGTCCCAGCCGCCGTCGGGGCCGGCGATGCGCGCGACCGCCTTCAGCCTGGAGGGGCCGACCGCCGGGGCGCCGGTCGCCGGGCCGGTCGCCACCAGGGCGAGGCAGGCGAGGCCAGCGGAGACGGCGAATCTGGTCATGCGAAAAAACCTTCGGCGCGGGGGCAGCCGCGCGATCATGCGGTCTGGCGCGCCCCGGGGCAAGGCGGCGCTTTGCACACCGCGCGCCAGCGGGCATAGCGAGGGCCATGGTCAATCTCGCCCAGGCCGCGCCGATCGTCGGCGCCGCGTTCCTCGCTTCGGCGGTCGAGGTGGTGGAGGCTTTCACCATCGTCCTGGCGGTGGCCGTGGTGCGCGGGCCGCGCCCGGCGGTTCTGGGAACGGCCGCGGCCCTGGCGGTGCTGGCGGCGGTGGTGGCCGCCTTCGGCCCCCTGCTGGCCAGCGTGCCGGTGCACGGGCTGCAACTGGCGGTGGGCGTCCTGCTGCTGGTGTTCGGGCTGGGCTGGCTGCGCAAGGCGGTCCTGCGGGCCGCCGGGGTGCTGGCACTGCATGACGAAGACCAGGCCTTCGCCACCGAGACGCGGGCGCTGCGCGAGCGGGCCGGGGCGCGCGCGGCGGCCGTCGACTGGCTGGCCGGAACGGTGGCCTTCAAGGCCGTCCTTCTGGAGGGTACCGAAGTAGTGTTCATCGTCCTGGCGGTGGGGGCGCGGCCGGGCCTGCTGGCCCCCGCCGCCGTCGGCGCGGCGGGGGCCTGCCTGGCGGTCCTGGGCCTGGGATTGGCGGTTCGCAAGCCGCTGGCCAAAATCCCCGAGAACAGCCTGAAATTCCTGGTCGGCGGCATGTTGACCGGCTTTGGCGTGTTCTGGTGCTGCGAGGGCCTGGGCGCGCCGTGCCCGGGTGGCGACTGGGCCATCCTGGGCCTGGTCGCCCTCTATCTGGCGGCCGGGGCGGCGCTCGGCGCGGCGATGCGCCAGAGCGCCGCGAGGGTCGCCTGATGGAGGTTTTGCGGGCCCTCTTGGCGACCGTCGGCAAGATGTTCGCCGCCGATCTTTGGCTGACGGCGACGGCGCTGGCGGCGGTCGCCCTCTGCGCGGCCGGGCTGCGCGGCCACCTCATTGCGCCGTCGATCCTCCCCTTCGCCCTGGCCGGCGGCGTTCTCGCCGCCCTGGCGATCGGTGTGATCCGCGGCGCGAGGCGGTAGGAACCGCCCTCCCTCCCCCTTATCGGGAGGTGGCGCGTGACGGAGGGGCGTCGGGCGGCGAAAACCACCCCCTAAGGCTGCCGGCGCGCATGGCCCCCGGGATCACGCCAGGTGGACCCTCGGCGCGACAAGGTTGTGTGGCGGGGGCGGGCGCCAGGCGTCGGCGGCGAGGCTCGCCGCATGGCCGCCGAGACCGGCCATCGCGGCGACAAAGCGGTGGGTGGCGGCGTCCTGCGACGACGGATCCACGACGGTGACCCCGCCGTGGCCATCGCTGGCGGCGACGAAGTTAGCGCCGGTGTAGTTGCCGATCAGGACGATGCTGGCGGTGCGGGTCCCGTCGGTGACCGTGAGCACCCCCTGGCTGACGGTGCCTATGAAGGTCGCCTCGCGCGAATTCACGAAACCGATGTCGCGCAAATCCAAGGATGTCGACCCAGTCTTGGAAAAGCCACTGATCGCGGCGGTGTAGTGCTGAGAATCGGCCAGCTGCAGGAGGCCGGATGACCCGGTGAAATTGACGTTCTGCTGGAAGCCGGCGTTGAAGATCAGGCCGCCGGCGGCGACGATCGCCTGTCCTCCCTGGCCGCTCACGATCTGGTTGACGGTCAGAAAGCCGCCGGCCGCCTCCAGCACGCCGGTGTTCTGC
>JBBRQW010000031.1:0-29918 GCA_038225765.1 Caulobacterales bacterium
CGCCAGCTTGCCGTCGGGAACCAGGAAATAGGGGTCGTTCCAGTAGAGGCGGTCGATCTTGTCGGCCGGCACGAAGCGCTCGATGTCGATGGTCTTGGTGCTCTCCAGGCGCACCGACCTGATCTCCTCGTCGGTGAGCAGAACATAGCGGTCGCGCTCCACCTCATAGCCCTTGACCAGATCGCCGCGTTCCACCGGCCCGGTGTCGGGATCGGTGGCGACCATCTTGATACGGTTGTGAGTGGCCGGATTGATCAGGTTGAAATGCACCTCGCCGCCCGCCGAGACGCCGGTGTAGAGGGCCACCGGGCAGGTGACCAGCGACAGCCGCAGATGCCCGCGCCAGGTGGGGCGGCCCAGGGTTTCGCCGTGGCCCTCCCGAGGCGCATCGCCGCCGCTCTTGGCGGCGCGATGGGGGGTGGGTTTCGTGGGCTTCTTCATGCAAGGGCCTGTCCGCGAGGTGACAGCCAGCCAATTCCCCGCCGCGGCCTTGGTTCCGAAGGGCGGGCGCGCCCACCCCCACGCGACGGGTTTTCAAAGACACGGCCGCGCATTGGCCCTAGATTGCTCGAACCCATCGCTTCCAGGGGCCACGCATTCATGCCGGATCGAGTTTCGTCGCGGGCCCGCGCCTGGGTCCGCGCCTGGGCGATCGCCGCCGTCGCCGGCCTGTGCCTCGTCCCGCCGGCGAGCGCCCAGCACGGCGGCGGCGGCCACGGAGGGCGCGGGAGCGCCCGTCAGGCTCAGGCCATGCCTTTCGCCACGCCGGGGGGCTCGCCGACCGCCGCCGGCGGCGCCCTGACCGACAACGACGCGGTCATGCGGATCGAGGGCGAACTGGCCGACGCGCGCAACCGCACCATCCAGCTTACCGCCTGGATCGTCGGCCTGGGCATTCTCCAGACGGTGATCTTCGGTCTCGCCCTGATCGCCGCGACGCGGGCGGTGAAGGGGGCCCGCGTCGCCGCCAAGGCGCTGGCCCTGCTCGATCGCGCCTATCTCTTCCTCGATCAGGACATCTCCCTGGCCCACGCCGATCACCGCGGTTCGCGAGGCGGCCTGAAACTGCGGTTCGCGTTCGGGCTGAAGAACCATGGCCGCTCGCCGGCCGTGGTCCGATGGCTGAACATCCACCAACAGTATCTGGCCGCCCCGCCGGAGGGGCGCTACGAGGAGGCTGGATCGAGCGAGGGCCTCATCGTCGGGGCCGGTGAAACCGTGCGGTTCGATCACCATGACACGATCGTCGCCGGCGCCGACTGGGACAAGGCCGAGGCCGGGGAGGGGGCGATCTACCTGCATGGGTGTCTGGTCTATTGGGACATCTTCAAGGCGCAGCACCAGACCTTCTTCTGCTGGCGATACGATTCCGCCCGCCACACCTTTGTCATCGCGGAATCGGCGACGCTCAATCGGTTCGATTAGGCTTCACGGGCATCGACCGTCCAGCGCCGCGCCGGAGAGGACGGCGGCCGACAACACGGAGAGTTTACGCGCCCGCCAAGCTGGGCCGGAGGAACGACGCCACGAGCCGCACGTTGGCCCGGGCGACGATTTCTCGTCGGATCGATAGGAGTACGATTGATGAATGACATGCCCGAAAAGTCCACCGACAGCAGGTTGATCTGCGCCGACAAAGTGGAAGGGACAGCCGTCTACGACCGGCAAGGCGAGAAGCTCGGGACGGTGAAGGACATCTTTATCGACAAGATGTCGGGCAAGGTCGAGTTCGCCTCCATGGCGTTTGGCGGCGTCCTCGGAATGGGTGAAAAATATCACCCCGTCCCCTGGTCTGTCCTCGACTACGACACCCACAAGGACGGTTTCGTGGTTGATCTGGACAAGAAATTCCTCGAAGCCTCGCCGTCGTACGAGGGCGAGCGCCTGTCCAGTCCGGAGGGCGAGTGGGGCGGTGAGGTATCCGACTATTATTCCGATCGCGTGTCGGGCGCCGGCTACGGAGCCCGCGAAGCTCTATAGTCTCGGGCGCGCCCGCCGCGGCCGGCGGGCGCGCCATCGACCGGTTCCCGCACCGTATCCGGCGAGCTTGAATCGGTTCGGGCGCCCTGTCGCCTCTCTTCCCCCCTTGGGGGAAGTGGATCGGCGCGTCCTCCGCGCCGAGACGAAGGGGGCGCTCCGTGAAGGTCGCCCATGAGGCGGCCCCCTCCACCGCTTCGCGGTCCCCCTCCCCCAACGGGGGAGGAGAGAACGGTCTGGGCCACGGACGAAGGGGTTCAATGCGATCGGATTCCGCTCTAATCGGGGTTGACCGGCTAAATCTCGCGACGGGCAAAAATGGCAAGGCAGCCCACCCTGAGCGCCGCCATCGGCGGGGCGGTCGAAGCCCGCTTCGTCGGCCTCGCATCGCCCACCGCCAGGCGGGCCGGGGCGGGGGGACATCCCTGCCAGGGCCTCTACTGGACCGCGGCGGGCGAGCGGCCCCAAGTCGCGGTCATCGCCGCTCACTACAACGTCGATTTCGCCGAGCACTATATCGCCCCGTGGTTCGCCGCGCGGGGAATCGGGTTCCTCGGCTGGAACACCCGCTTCCGCGGGGCCGAGGATCTCTTTGTGTTCGACCACGCCCTGATCGACGTCGGGGTGGGCGTCCGCTGGCTGCGCGAGGCGGCCGGCGTCGATACCGTCGTCCTTCTGGGCAATTCCGGCGGCGGCTCGCTGATGGCGGCCTATCAGGCTCGGGCGACGAGCGGGGCGGAGGTGACGGGCGCGCGCCCGGCTGTCCGCGAGGCGCTCGCGGCGCTCATCCCCGGCGATCTCTATATCTCCTTGAACGCCCACCGCGGCCGGCCGGAGGTGCTGACCGCCTGGATGGACGCCAGTGCGATCGACGAGGCCGACCCTCTCGCCACCGACCCGACCCTCGATCCATTCAACCCGGCCAACGGGCCACCGTTCGCGCCGGCCTTCATCGCCCGCTATCGGCTCGCCCAGCGGGCCCGCAACCAGGCGATCACCGACTGGGTCAAGGCCGAACTGAGGCGGCTGAACGCGGCGGGCGTCCCAGACCGCGTCTTCCCCCTGTTCCGCACCTGGGCCGACTTGCGCTTTCTCGATCCGGCCATCGATCCATCGGCGCGGCCCTGCCCCGGCTGCTACGCCGGCGATCCACGCCTCGCCAATCGCGGCCCGTTCGGCATCGGCCGGGCCAGCACCCTGAAGACCTGGCTTTCCATGTGGAGCCTGGAGACCTCGCCCTGCCAGGGCGGCCCTCAACTGGCCAAGCTGACCGTCCCGGCCCTGGTCGTCCAGAGTCTCGCCGACCAAGGCGTCTTTCCCAGCGACGCACGCGCCATTTTCGAAGCCGTCGCCGCGCCCGACAAAACCCTCGAAATGATCGCCGGCGACCACTATTTCGAGGATTCCGAAGATCGCCGCCGCGCCGCCGCCGACCTGATGGCGGCCTGGATCGTCGCCCGCGTCTAGAACAAGGAACCCCGCCGCATGTCCGCCTCCATGGGTCTCACGGAAAACGTGAAAACCTACGTCCAGCATTGGGGGGTGCGTGAGCACCCGGCCCTGGCCCGCTGCCGCGCCGACACCGCCGGCGACGCCCGCGCCCGCATGCAGATCAGCCCCGAGCAGGGGGCCTTGATGCAGGTTCTGGCCCGCGCCATCGCCGCCCGCCGTGCCCTGGAGGTCGGGGTGTTCACCGGCTATTCCTCCACCGCCGTCGCCCTGGCCATGAAGGCGATGCACGGGCGTGGGGCTGAACTGGTCGCCTGCGACCTTTCCCAGGATTTCGTGGGCCGCGCCCGGACCTATTGGCGCGACGCTGGCGTCGATGACATCGTCACGACGCGCATCGGCCCGGCCGCCCAGAGCCTGGAGGAATTGATCGACGAGGGGCGGGCCGGCGATTTTGACCTGATGTTCATCGACGCCGACAAGAGCGGCTACGACGCCTATTACGAACTCGGCCTGCGCCTGCTGCGGCCCGGCGGCCTGATGCTGATCGACAACATGCTGTGGAGCGGCGCCGTGGCCGACCCCTCCGAAACGTCCGCCGACACCGTGGCCCTGCGCGCCCTGGCCGCCAAGATCCACGCCGACGACCGGGTGGACATGACCCTCGCCACCGTCGGCGATGGCCTTTCCGTGGTGGTCAAGCGGTAATTCCGGTTTGAGATTGTCGCCGCCCGCCGCGGGCGTATGATCCTCGGATCGGGGGGATCAAATCATGAAGTTCGTCGCCGTCAGTTGTTTCGTCGCCGCGCTCGCCGCGCCGAGCCTGGCCGCCGCCGCCGTCACCGCGCCGGCGGTCGCCGAGGCGGTGGCCAAGGTCCAAGCTCTCGCCCGCCAGGCGGTCGCGGCCCACGCCGTGCCGGGCATCGCCATCGCGGTCGTGTTCGACGACAAGCTGGTGTGGTCCGGCGGCTTTGGCGTTCGCGATACGGCCGCCGCGGCGGCGGTGGACGCCGACACCATCTTTCAGCTCGCTTCGGTCTCCAAGCCGCTGGCCTCCACCGTCGTCGCGGCGCTGGTCGGCGAGGGCAGGATCGCCTGGGATTCCCAGATCGCCGACCTCGATCCCGCCTTTCAGATGCGCGATCCGTGGGTGACCCGCGAACTCACCCTCGCCGACCTGTTTTCGCACCGCAGCGGCCTGCCCGACCACGCCGGCGATCTCTTGGAGGACATGGGCTATTCCCGCGCCGAGGTCCTGAGGCGCCTGCGCTACCAGAAGGGCGGTGGGGCGTTCCGCGCCTCCTACGCCTACACCAATTTCGGCCTGACCGAAGCCGGCGTCGCCGCCGCCAGGGCCTATGGCCTCACCTGGGAGGACGCCAGCCAGACCCGGCTCTACGGCCCGCTCGGCATGACCTCCACCAGTTCGCGCCTGGCCGATTTTCTGAGCCGCCCCGACCGGGCCCGCGGTCATGTGAAGGTCAACGGCCGGTGGGTGGCGAAATACCAGCGCGAGCCCGATCCTCAGTCGCCAGCCGGCGGGGCCAGTTCGTCGGTCAACGACATGGCCAGATGGATGCGCCTGCAACTGGCCGACGGCCGCTTCGAGGGCCGCCAGGTCGTCAATGCGAAAGCCCTGGCCGAGACCCACGCGCCCCAGGTGCGCAGCGGGACCAACCACCTCACCGGCGCGCCGACCTTTTATGGCCTGGGCTGGAATGTCAGTTACGACGGCGAGGGCCGCCTTCGCCTCTCTCATTCGGGCGGCTTCGCCATGGGCGCCGCGACCGCCGTTTCCCTGGTTCCCGCCGAGCATCTGGGGATCATCGTCCTCACCAACGCCGCCCCGGTCGGGGTCGCGGAGGGGCTGGCCTTCTCGTTCATCGACCAGGCCCTCTACGGCCGCCAGACCCAGGATTGGCCGAAGCTGTTCGCCAAGGTGTTCGCCGATCCGGCTTCCCTGGGCGTCGTCCCTGGCGCCGACTACTCGAAGCCGGCGCTCAAGCCCTCGGCGGCCCTCGCCAACACCGCCTATGTCGGGACCTACGCCAACGACTACTTCGGCGAGGTCGATATCGTTGATCGGGGCGGCCGCCTGGCCATCGTCGAAGGTCCCGGCAAGACGGCCTTTTCCCTGACCCACCGCGACCGCGACACCTTCACCTACCAGACCGCCGGCGAAAACGCGGTCGGCGCCAGCGGCGTCACCTTCACCCTGGGTCCGGACGGCAAGGCGAGCACGGTCACGGTTGAAAATCTCAATATCCACGGAAACGGCGTCTTTCCCCGTAGGGCGGAATGAACGCCTGAGCGAGGGTCAATCGGTTGGCCGCTCGACCCGGTGAAAATTGATCCGATAGGCCGAGCCCGGACCGGCGGCTTCGAGGCGGAGCGGCTCTCCAGCCGCCTGTTCGACCAGCACCGCGTCGAATCGGTCCAGTTGCTGGACCGTGCCGCCCTCACCGACGCGCAGGCCCCCGTCGAGGGCCAGAATGAGGGTCCGCCAAGCGGGCCCGACAACGCTGCCACCTTCGAAATCCAGATGGGTGACGTCGGCGCGGACGGCGCCCCGGCGGGTCATGACGTTGAGGTCGCTGACCGGCCCAGGCGGGGTTTCCGCCTCGACCGGGACGTCGCCGGGAAAGGCGGCCGGCGCCGTGGCGGGCGAGAGGCGGGTCGTCGAGCCGCCCTCGAATCGGAGGGTCAATTCGCCCTCCAGCACCGCGAGCACCCGATCGACGCCCGGGAAAATGGAAAACGGGCCGCCGGCGCTCACGCTCGCCATACTGACCCGCCAGTCGAAGGTATTGAGCCCGGCGCCCGGCGGAAAGACGGCGATCTCGCGGGTGACGCCGCCGCCGTTCTTCCACGGCGTCGGCGATCGGTCCTGGGCGCGGAGAAGCTGGAGGGTCACTCCCCTCGGCCCAGGATACCCGGCAGGTCGAGGTGGTGCTCGCGGGCGCAATCGAGGGCGGCCTCATAGCCGGCGTCGGCGTGGCGCATGACCCCGGTGGCGGGGTCGTTCCACAGCACCCGCTTGATGCGGCGGGCGGCTTCCGGTGTCCCGTCGCAGACCACGACCATGCCGGCGTGCTGGGAAAAGCCCATGCCGACCCCGCCGCCGTGATGGATGGAAACCCAGGTCGCCCCGCTGGCGCAGTTGAGCAGGGCGTTGAGCAGGGGCCAGTCGGAGACCGCGTCCGATCCGTCGCGCATGGCTTCAGTCTCGCGGTTGGGCGAGGCGACCGATCCGGAATCCAGGTGATCGCGGCCGATGACCACCGGCGCGGTCAACTCGCCGCTGGCCACCATGTCGTTGAACGCCAGGCCCAGCCGATGGCGATCGCCCAGGCCCACCCAGCAGATGCGCGCCGGCAGGCCCTGAAATTTGATCTTCTCCCGCGCCATCGTGAGCCAGGCGTGCAGATGCGCGTCGTGCGGCATCAGTTCCTTCACCCTGGCGTCGGTCTTGTAGATGTCCTGCGGGTCGCCCGACAGGGCCGCCCAGCGGAACGGGCCGATCCCCCGGCAGAACAGCGGGCGGATATAGGCCGGCACGAAGCCGGGGAAATCGAAGGCGTCCTCCAGCCCCTCTTCCAGAGCCATCTGTCGGATGTTGTTGCCGTAATCGACCGTGGGAACGCCGGCGCGGTGGAAATCGAGCATGGCCCGAACCTGCACGGCCATGGAGGCGCGCGCCGCCGTCTCGACGGCCTTGGGATCGCTCTCGCGGCGGGCGATCCAGTCGGCGACGCTCCAGCCGGCCGGCAGATAGCCGTTGATCGGATCGTGGGCCGACGTCTGGTCGGTGACCGCGTCTGGCCGCACCCCGCGACGGACCAGTTCGGGAAATATCTCGGCCGCGTTACCCAGTAACCCGACCGACAAGGGTGTCTTGTCGGCGCAGGACTTGGCGATCAGCGCCAGCGCCTCGTCCAGGTCCTGGCTCATCACGTCCAGATAGCCGGTGCGCAGGCGCATCTCGATGCGCGAAGGCTGGCATTCCACCGCCAGGCAGGAAGCCCCGGCCATCACCGCCGCCAGGGGCTGGGCCCCGCCCATGCCGCCCAGGCCGCCGGTGAGGATCCAGCGGCCGGACAGGTCGCCGCCGTAGTGCTGGCGGCCCAGTTCGGCGAAGGTCTCGAAGGTGCCCTGAACGATGCCCTGGGCCCCGATGTAGATCCACGAGCCGGCGGTCATCTGGCCGTACATCATCAGGCCCTTGCGATCGAGTTCGTTGAAATGCTCCCAGGTCGCCCAGCGCGGCACCAGGTTGGAGTTGGCGATCAGCACGCGGGGGGCGTCGGCGTGGGTGCGGAACACCCCCACCGGCTTGCCCGACTGGACGAGCAGGGTCTGGTCGTCGTCGAGCCGGCGCAGCACGGCGACCATGGTGTCGAAACTCTCCCAGTCGCGCGCCGCCCGGCCGATGCCGCCGTAGACCACCAGCTCCTCGGGGCGCTCGGCGACCTCCGGGTCGAGATTGTTCATCAGCATGCGCAGCGGCGCCTCGGTGAGCCAGCTCTTGGCGCTGAGCGTCGGGCCGCGCGGGCTGCGGATGACGCGGGTGTTGTCCAGGCGGGTCATGGGCGGTCCCTGGCAAAATCGAGGCAGGCTTGAAGGACGGCGACCAGTGTCTCGCGCATCGGCGCGGCAAGGGCGGGATCGTAGGGGCTGGGCCAATTGTCGGCGCCGACCGCGCCGGCGGGATCGGTCATGTAGCCCCGGCAGGCCAGCTCCATCTGGATGGCGTGGACGCCCTCCCATGGGCGACCATGGTGACGGGTGGCGTAGCCGCCTTTGAACCGGCCGTTGCTGACGCGGGAAAAGGCGCTCGCGTCGCACACGGTTTCGACCGCGGCGGCGAGGGCGCCGTGACAGCTCGCGCCGCTGTTGGTCCCGATGTTGAAATTGGGCAGTTCGCCGTCGAACAGCCGCGGGACGTGTGAGCGGATCGAGTGGGCGTCGTAGAGAACAACGACGCCATCGCGGGCCTTCAGGCGGGCGATCTCGGCGGCCAGCGCGGCATGGTAGGGGTCGAAGAAAAGGTGTCGGCGGCTGGCGATATCGGCGTCGTCGGGCGCCTCGCCCGGCAAGTACAGCGCCTCGCCGTCGAAGGTGGTGGTCGGACAGAGTTCGGTGGTCGCTTGGCCCGGGTACAGAGAGACACCAGAAGGGTCTCGATTGACGTCTATGACGGTGCGCGAGATCGCCGTGCGGATTGTGGTGGCGCCCAGATCGCCGGCGAAATCGTAGAGACGGTCGATCCACCAGTCGGCGTCCTTGCGCGCCAGCCAGGGCGAGACGAGCCGCGCCTCGATGTCAGGCGGAATGTCGGTCCCGGTGTGGGGGAAGGCGACGATCAGCGGCGCCTCGCCGCGCTGGACGGTGAGCCATTCGGGATAGTCGCGATCAGCCATCGTGTTCCTCCTCCGCGAAGCGGGGGAGGGGGACCGGCGAAGCCGGTGGAGGGGGCGGGAGAGCCGCGACCCGTCGGAACCCCGAGGCGAGCGTTGGGCGTCCGCCCCCTCCACCCCTTCGGGGTTCCCCTCCCCCGTAAGAGGACGGGGGAAAAACATGGCGCTGATGTTCGGTCGTGACTCCGAAAGTGGGAAAGTCCAGATTTCCCGTCATCTCGCCTCGCAAAGGCCGGGCAGGGGGATGGCGCCGGCGGCCGCTTCAACCTCGCCCGACCGCACCAGGGCGATGGCCGCCGCCATGTCGGGGTGGAGATAGCGGTCGTCGGCGAGGGGCGGGACCTGTTGGCGCAAGATCGCGCGCACCGCCTCCAGGGCCGGGCTGGAGGTCAGGGGCCGGTGGAAATCGCAGCCCTGGGCGGCGACCATCAATTCGATGCCAATCACCGCCGACGCGTTGTCGGCCATGGCCAGCAGGCGCCGGGCGCCGTGGGCGGCCATGGAGACATGGTCCTCCTGGTTGGCCGAGGTGGGGATGGAATCGACGCTGGCCGGAAAGGCGCGCTGCTTGTTCTCGCTGACCAGGGCGGCGGCGGTCACCTGGGCAATCATGAAGCCGGAGTTGAGGCCGGGGTTGGGGGTGAGGAAGGCCGGCAGGCCCGAGAGCGCTGGATCGACCAGCATGGCGATGCGCCGCTCTGCGAGCGAGCCGATCTCGCACAGGGCCAGGGCGACGATGTCGGCGGCGAAGGCCACCGGCTCGGCGTGGAAATTGCCCCCCGACAGGGCCTCGTCGGTGTCGGCGAAGATCAGCGGATTGTCGGTGACCCCGTTGGCCTCGTCGGCCAGGGTGCGGGCCGCCTGGCGCAGGACATCCAGCGCCGCGCCCATCACCTGCGGCTGGCAGCGCAGGCAGTAGGGGTCCTGCACCCGCGTATCGTCGGTCAGATGCGAGGCGCGGATCGCCGAGCCGGCCATCAGGGCGGTGAGGGCGGCGGCGGCGTCGATCTGACCCCGATGGCGACGCAGGGCCTGGATGCGCGGATCGAACGGTGTGTCCGAACCCTTGGCCGCCTCGGTGGAAAGGGCGCCGGTGACCAGGGCGGCGCGGAACAGGGTCTCGGCTTCAAAAAGGGCGGCCAGGGCGTGGGCGGTGGAAAACTGGGTGCCGTTGAGCAGGGCCAACCCCTCCTTGGGCCCGAGGGTCAGGGGCGCCAGTCCGGCGCCTTCGAGGGCGCGGGCGGCGGGAAGGCGGGTCCCCCCGACCATCATCTCGCCAACCCCGATCATGGCGGCGGCCATGTGCGCGAGGGGGGCCAGATCGCCCGATGCGCCCACCGATCCCTGGGCTGGGATGACCGGCGTCAGCCCCTTGGCCAGCATGGCCTGCAGCAGGGCGACGGTGGCCGGCCGCGCGCCCGAGGCGCCGTGGGCCAGGCCGGCCAGCTTGAGGGCCATCATCAGGCGGGCGATGGCCGCGGGGATGGGCTCGCCGACGCCGGCGGCGTGCGAAAGGACCAGATTGCGCTGCAGCCGTTCGAGATCGCCACTGTCGATGCGCACACTGGCCAGTTTGCCGAACCCGGTGTTGATTCCATAGACCGGCGCGCCCTTGGCGAGGATGCGCTCGACCGCCGCCGCGCTGGCGGCGACGCGGGGCGCGGTGGCCGGATCGAGGCTCACGCCCCCGCCCCGATGAACAGCCCGCCAATCGGCGAGCGAGACCTCGCCGGGAACAAGAACGACGTCGGTCAACGGCCTCTCCAGACCCGCGTGTGGAGCGGATTGAACCCCATGCGGTACACCAGCTCGGCCGGCCGTTCGATATCCCAGATGGCCAGATCGCACTGCTTTCCCGCCTCCAGGGTCCCGCTTTCGGTCTGAAGGCCCAGGGCCCGCGCGGCGTTGCGGGTGACGGCGGCCAGGCACTCCTCGACCGTGAGGCGAAACAGGGTCGCGCCCATATTCATGGTCAGCAGCAGGGAGGTCAGGGGCGAGGTGCCGGGGTTGCAGTCGGTGGCCAGGGCGATCGGTACGCCGGCGGCGCGCAGGGCCCCGATCGGCGGGACCCTGGTCTCGCGAACGAAGTAGAAGGCGCCCGGCAGCAGGGTGGCCACCGTCCCGGCCGCCGCCATGGCGGCGATCCCCTCGGCGTCGAGGTATTCCAGGTGGTCGGCCGAGAGGGCGCCAAACGCCGCCGCCAGGGCGCCGCCGTGCAGGTTGGAAAGCTGCTCGGCGTGCAGCTTGACTGGCAGGCCATGCGCCCGGGCCGCCTCGAACACCCGGCGGACCTGGGCCGGCGAAAAGCCGATGCCCTCGCAGAAGGCGTCCACCGCGTCGGCCAGACGCTCGGCCGCGACCGCCGGAATCATCTCTTGGCAGACCCGGTCGATATAGCCCTCGGCGTCGCCGGCGAATTCCGGCGGCAGGGCGTGGGCGCCCAGGAAGGTGGTCCGAACGGTGACATCCCGCCGCTCGCCCAGAGCGCGGGCGGCGCGAAGCTGCTTCAATTCGTCGGCGAGCGACAGCCCGTAGCCAGACTTGATCTCGACGGTGGTCGCGCCCTCGGCGATCAGGGCGTCGAGGCGGGTGAGGGCGCTGGCCACCAGTTCCGCCTCGCTCGCCGCCCGCGTGGCGGCCATGGTCGAGACGATGCCGCCGCCGGCCCGGGCGATCGCCTCATAGGAAGCCCCGGCCAGCCTCGCCTCGAACTCCCCGGCCCGGTCGCCGCCGAACACCAGATGGGTGTGGCAGTCGATCAGCCCCGGGGTGATCCAGCGCCCGTCGCAGGCGATGGTTTCCTCGGCGTCGAACCGCGGCGCTTCATCGGCGGGACCGGCGTAGAGGATGCGGCCGTCGGCGCAGGCGACGACGCCGTCCTTGACCGCGCCCAGCCCCGGCGGCCCCAGGACCATGGTCGCCAGCCGGGCGTCGCGCCAGAGCCGCTCGCAGCGCATCAAATCTCCTCGGAGAAAGGCGGCCAACGCGCGCGTGGCCAAGGGTGGCGTTTATACCTAGACAGAAGGCTATGAGCGAGGGGACTTGAGCGGCGTGGAGACTCTGTGGTTCGAAACAGCGCTGACCCCGGACGGCTGGGCGGCGTCGGTGCGGGTCGCCCATCGCGACGGCCTGATCGTCCGCGTCGAGACCGGCGTGGCGGCCCAAGCGGGCGACGAGCGTGGCGGCGTCGCCCTTCCCGGCCTTGGCAATGTCCACAGTCACGCGTTCCAGCGCGGCATGGCCGGGCTGGCCGAGACGCGCGGCCCGGATGGCGACGATTTCTGGACTTGGCGGACGGTGATGTACCGGTTCGTCGATAGCCTGACGCCCGAGGATATCGAGGCGATCGCCGCCCTGGCCTATGCCGAGATGCTCGAGAGCGGCTTCACGCGGGTGGGCGAGTTCCACTACCTGCACCACGACCTTGACGGTCGCCCCTACGCCGATCCGGCGCGAATGGCCGGGGCGATCGCGGCGGCGGCGGGCGCCGCGGGGATCGGCCTGACCCTGCTGCCGGTCTTTTACGCCCAGAGCGGCTTTGGCGGCGCCGCGCCGACCGTTGGCCAGAGGCGGTTCGTCAACACCCCCGATTCGTTCGCGCGGCTGCTCGAAGGCTGTCGCCGGGCTGTCCAAACCCTCCCCGATGCCGTGGTCGGAGTCGCGCCGCACAGCCTGCGCGCCGTGACGCCCGACCAACTGACCCTGATCGCGCCGATGGCCGGCGGCGCGCCGATCCACATCCACATCGCCGAACAGGAACGGGAGGTGGCTGACTGCCTGGCCTGGTGCGGTCGCCGACCGGTCGAATGGCTGCTCGATCACGTCGGCGTGGACAGCCGCTGGTGCCTGGTCCACGCCACTCACATGAGCGAGGCGGAGACGGCGCGCCTGGCGGTCAGCGGGGCGGTGGCGGGGCTGTGCCCGATCACCGAAGCCAACCTGGGCGACGGGGCCTTTCCGGCGGGGCCCTACCTCGCGGCCGGCGGGGCCTTCGGCGTGGGCAGCGATTCGAACGTGCTGATCGACGCCGCCGAGGAACTGAGGACCCTGGAATACGGCCAACGCCTGATCCGCCAGGCGCGCAATGTGCTGGCGTCCGAAGCTCGCCCCTCCGTCGGCGGCGCGCTTTTCATGGGCGCGCATCTGGGCGGCGCGCGGGCCTTGGGCGTCGAACCGCTCGGCCTCGCGCCAGAGGCCCCCGCCGACATCGTCTGCCTTGACGCCGGCCATCCCTCCCTGACCGGACGCCACGGCGACGCCTTCCTCGACGCCTGGATCTTCGCCGCCCGCGGCGGGGCGGTGGATCGTGTCTGGCGCCGCGGCCGCAAGGTGGTGGAGGCCGGGCGTCACCTTGGCCGGGGCGCCATCGCTAAGGCCTATCGGCGGACCCTCTCGAAACTGCTCGGCGCGTGAGTCTGCCTCGATCGGGAACGCAAACGCGGCGCGCGCCCTTGTGTCGGCAGGCCGTCGCGGCATTGATCAACCCCCCAACCCCGGAGACAATCCATGAAATATCGCCAACTCGGGTCGAGCGACCTCAGCGTTTCGGAAATCTCCCTGGGGTCCTGGCTGACCTTCGGAGTCGGGGTCGAGCGCGAGCGCGCGGCGGCCTGCGTGCGGCGCGCGTTTGAGTTGGGGATCAACTTCATCGACACCGCCAACGTCTATGGGCGGGGGGCCGCCGAGACCTTCCTGGGCGAAACCCTGGCCGGCCGCCCGCGCGACTCCTACGTCCTGGCGACCAAGGCCTTCTTTCCCATGAGCGACACCGACCGGGGCCTGTCGCGGGCCCAGATCGTCAAGCAGCTCGACGCGTCCTTGAAGCGGCTGCGGGTGGACGTCATCGATCTCTATCAGTGCCACCGCTACGATGACGCCACTCCGCTCGAGGAGACCATGACCGCGCTCAGCGAAGCGGTGCGCTCGGGCAAGGTGCGGTGGCTCGGCTTCTCGGAATGGCCGGCCGACAAGGTCCGCGCCGCCATCGCCATGGCCGGCGTCGAGCGGTTCGTCTCCAGCCAGCCGCAGTATTCCCTGCTGTGGCGCGAGCCGGAGAAGGAGATCATTCCCCTGTGCCGCGAGAACGGCATATCCCAGATCGTCTGGTCGCCCCTGGGCCAAGGGGTGCTCACCGGCAAATATCCTCCCGGCGCGCCGCCGCCGGCCCAGTCGCGGGCCTCCAGCGAGGCCATGAGCGGCTTCATCGGCCGCCTGATGGCGCCGCCGGTGCTGGAGGCGGTCCAGAAGCTCAAGCCCATCGCCGCCGAGGCGGGCGTCAGCCTGACCCAGTTCGCCCTCGCCTGGGTCCTGCGCGAGCCCAACGTCGCCTCCGCCATCGTCGGCGCCAGCCGCCCCGAGCAGGTGGATGAGAACGCCGGGGCGTCAGGTCTCGCTGTCGATCCGGCTCTGTTCGCCAAAGCCGAGGCGATCGTGGCGGAAATTCCCCGATAACCGGGCTCACCCCGGATGCGCCGCTTCCTCCGCCTCCGCCGCCAGCAGGCGCAGGGTCTCGGCGTGGCTTTCACGGGTGATCTTGTAGCCCAGCATCAGCACCAGGGCGGCGCCATAGAGGACGAGAATGATCGGCACATAGACCAGGGCCAGATGGGCGATCACGGCCGGCGCCACCTGGCCGGGCTTGGCCCCGGCGGGAAAGTGGATGAGGCCGAGAATGATCGCGGCGGCGAAGATGCCGATCCCCGACACCGCCTTGGCCACCAGGCTGGAGGCTGAGAAGAACAGGCCCTCGGCCCGGCGACCGGTCTTCAGTTCGCTGTCCTCCACCACATCGGCGATCATGGCCGAGATCAGGGTGGTGGCGGCGATGTAAAGGGCGGTGGAAACGATCGCCTGGAAGAAGATGATCACCACCAGGGCCAGGGAATGGTTGGGCGGCATCAGATGGACCAGCCGCAGCAGTATGGGGGTGACCGCGATGGTCACCGACAGCACGATCAGGGCCATGGCCGAGGTGCGCTTGCCGAAGCGTCGTGACAGGCGCGGCGCGGCGAACAGGGCGATGAAGGCCGAGGCGAACACCCCGGCCACGAAGATCGATATCTGGCGGGCCGAGAATTCCCAGAAGAAGGTGGCGAAATAGATGTTCATGGCCGCGCCCAGGCCGGCCGCCATGGATGTCGCCAGGCCCGACAGGGTCAGAAAAAGAAACGATCGGTGCGACCAGGTGGCGATCATTTCCTTGACCTGGGCGCGCAGCGTCATGCGCCGCCGGGCGGGCGCCCGAAAGCTTGGGATGTGCCGGTGGGTCCCGGCCGCCGAGATGATGATGGCGACGAACATGATGGCGGCCGCCAGCAGGCCGTAACGCGCGTAGCCGACCGGATTGAGCTGACCGGTGGCGTGGGTGGCGTCGGGTCTCAAGAGCAGGGCCAGGGCCACCAGATAGACCGCCAGGCCGCCCACCCAGCCGAAGAAGTAGCGGTAGCTCATCAGGACGGTGCGCTCGTCGTATCCCTGGGTCAGTTCGGCGGCCAGGGCGGCGCTGGGCACCTCGTAGAAGGTGATGAAGGTGCGGATGACGATGGCGACCCCGGTCAGATACCAGAACAGGTGAACCGGCGACCAATGCGGCGGATTCCACAGCGCCAGGTAGGACACCGCCACCGGCAGGGCGGCGGCGTACATGAACGGGTGACGCCGCCCCCAGCGCGAGCGCCAGTTGTCCGACACCTGGCCGACGATGGGATCGAGAAAGGCGTCAAACACCATAGCGATCATGATCGCCGCGCCGACCAGGGGCGCGGAGAGGCCGATCACCTGGTTGTAGAACAGCAGCAACAGATAGCTGAAGCCGTTGTCCTTGACCCCGAACGCCACCGATCCGAAGCCGTAGAAGAGCTTGGTCGATAGGGCCACGCGGGGCGCGGCGGCGGTCGGGGAGGGGCGCCCGAATGCCGCCAGGGAGACCGATGGCGGGTCCAGGGCGACGGGATCGATGCTCACCGGGCGACCACGCAACCGTAGCCGCGAGCGAAGGTGGCTTCGCCGACAACCGGGCCGACCGTGGCCTTCACCCGAGCCTGGGCGGGCAGGCCGGCGCGGTCGATGGCGACGGTGAAGGGGTCGATGTCCGGCTTGAACTCGGCCCGGCAGGAAGTTTCCGAACGGCCGACGACGAACAGGCAGGAGCAGACCTGTTTGGCGATATAGGCGGCCCCGATTCGCACGATGGGCGGCTCGGGGGCAGGCGCGGGGCCGGGCGCGGGGGCAGGCGCGGGAAGGGGCGCCGCGCCGGCCCCGGCCAGGAACGCCAGCAGGAGGACGCCCGCCGCGCCACCGGATCGCCATTTGCGCGACATGGGCCGTTCCTCCTAAACTCCGCCTTCGGGCGAACAGGGGATGAAGGTGGCATGAAGCGGCGGGACTTCGCCATAGGTTTGAGCGCCGCGCCGTTTTTCGCTCGCGCCGCCAGCGCGGGGATGGCGCCGGCGCGCGACACCTGGCCCGTCGGCCAAGGGCCCGGGAGCTTCGCGGCGGCGGCGCGGGCCTGGGCGGACGCCCAGGGGGCCAACAAGGCGATCGGGCGGACCGACGCCTTCCTCATCGTTCGGGACGGCACCCTGGTGTTCGAACGCCATGGCCTCGATCACGGGCCGAACACCCGCCATATCGGCTGGTCGATGACCAAGTCGGTCACCCACGCCCTGGTTGGCGTCGCGGTGGCGCAGGGCAAGGTCGATATCGACCGGCCGCTCGCGGTGGTCGCCCGGCCCGATCCTAAGCTCACCCTGCGCGCCCTCATCACCCTCACCGACGGGCTCAAATGGGACGAGGGGGACTACAATCCGGCCAATTCCGACGCCACCTTGATGCTGTTCGGCCCAGGGCGCCTGGACTGCGCCGCCTACGCCGCCGCCAGGCCCCAGGCCTACCCGCCCGGGACGCGCTGGAACTACTCCACCGGTTCGTTCGTCCTGGCGGCGGCCGAACTCCAGGCGCGGCTCTTCCCCGACGCGCACACGCCGACCGCGCGCCGCGCCGCCATGGCCAAGTGGATGCGCGCCAGCCTGTTCGATCCCCTCGGCATGACCACCGCATTGCCGGAGTTCGACGCCGCCGGGACCTTCGGCGGCGGCTCCTTCCTCTACGCTTCGGCCCGCGACTTCGCCCGTTTTGGCGAGCTCTACCGCCTGGACGGGGCGTGGCGCGGCCGGCGAATCCTGCCCAAGGGATGGGCGAAGTTGGCCCGCGCGCCGACCGTCGAGCCCACCTACGGTGCCGGCTTCTGGCTGGAGGCCAAGGCGGGGGCCAAGCCGCCCTCGCTGATGGGCGGGGCCGGGCCGCTGGACGCCTTCTCCGCCCAAGGCCACAACGGCCAGGTCACCCTGATTGTCCCCTCCAAGGCGGCGGTGATCGTGCGCCTGGGCCTGATGGACGACGGCGACGCCGCCTGGAAGGCGCTCGGCGCGTGGCTCACCCCGGTGGTCAACGCCCTGCCAGACGCGGGAGCGGCTTAGGTTTTCCCGCGAAGGACGGCGGAACCGCCTCCGTCATCCGTTCGGGCCTAGGGAACGACGGTGATCGGCGGGCTGGTGGGCAGGTCGCCGAGGATCGCGCAGGCGGGCGCAAGGCGGGTGTTGAAGAACCAGACGCCCGCCGGGCCGACGCGGATCGACACGTTTCGCGAGGCGCAGGAGCCCATAAAAGGGCCGGTGAGACCGAGGTTTTTGATTTTGCCCGCGCCGGGGCCGGTGGCCAGCACCTGCCACGGCAGGCCCGTCGCCGCCGTCGTCGTGCAGGAACCAGCGCCGAAGAAAAATACGCGGGTGATTTTGGCTTTGCCCGTCTTGTTGTTGCCCTTCACCTCTACGGTGCAGCCGATCGAAGCCTGCCCGTTGTCCAGCGTAATCGGGCCCGTGGCGATGAAGGTCACGTTGGTCGGCGAAAACGAATAGGCCCCCGCCGGGCTGGCCGCGGCGAGGACTGTCAGACCGGCGACGCCGATCGCGGCAAATGGATTCATCTCGATATCCCCCGTGTGCCTGTCTAACCGAAGCTTTTGTTCGCTACTCGCTTGGCGATTGTCGGGCAACGCGCCGCCGGCGCTGAAGGCGGCGGCTCGAACGGAAAAGGCGTTAAGCCGTCTGTGCGCGCGGCCGGCTCGGCGCCGGCGGCGCGTGGGTGCGCCGCGTTATCCCGATTCGAGCCCCGCCCTGCCCGCCCCCAATCCCGCCATCGCGGCGATGAAGGCGTGCGACGCGGCGGCGGCGAGCTGGGGAGGCCAGTTCCGCCGATCCCGCCCGCTTTGGTGATGACCAGCCGGCTGACGCGCCTCTTCATCCGGAAGGCCGAAGACGGCTGCCGCATCCCGACCCCGCCGAAGACGACTGGGATAAGCTCCGCGCCAGGATCGAGCCGCGCCCGACCGAGACAAGTCGTCGTTGGACTGACAACACCCTTTTGGACATTTCCGGCTAAGGTGGGATGAGTATCCATGACCCAGGACACCCTAACACCCCCAAGCCCCCACCAAGAAGGAGACCACCGTGTCCAAGATCGCAAGCCTATCAGTCGCCATTCTGTTGGCGGCGTGTTCGATCCCGACAGCCTCGTTGGCCGCCGTTCCGGTTCCTGCTACCGGCCTCCTGTTCGGTGCGCAGATTGGCCCCGGCGTGCCATCGCCGTTCCTCGCGTCTGCCCCGCAGACAGTTGCGCCGATCTACGTCAAGTTCGGTAAAAACCTGCGGGCGATCCCCGGTCCCGGCTACCCAATGTTCGACCTGAGCTGCACCGCCGCGAGCGCCATGATATCCGGGGCCGACGACGCGTGGATCGCCAGTTTCGTCAAGATGCTGACCGACTACGGCCAGCCTGCGTTCGTTAGGTTCTGCTGGGAGATGAACTCACCCTCCAAGATTCGCGTTGTCGGTGGGACGCCCGATGACTTCAAACTCGCGTGGATGTATCTCCGAGCGCAACTGCCGGCTAACGTGTCGATGATCTGGGCTCCGAGCGTCGGCGGGACAACATCGCTTCCTTACTTCCCCGGCGCCGCCAATGTCGACTGGATCGGGTTCGATAACTTCGACAGGTATACGGTGGCCGACCCCGGCGGCTTCGCTAGGATCGTGCGAAACCCCTGCACCATATACGGCGGCATGGGCGTCCCCATGGCGATCACCGCCACCGGCGCCTATCCCGTAAACCAAGTGGCGTTCTTCACCGACATGGCTCAGGTCGGGACGCTCTGCCCCGCGATCAAGATGCTCCGCATCTTCGACAGCCACGGCAGCGGGGTCGATAGTTTTGTCCTTACGCCCGACGCGACCGCGCTGTTTCAAGCCTTCGTGGCGGCCAACGCGCCGACACCCTGATCCCCCTCATCACCGGCATCGAAGCGGCGACGGGGCCGGACCGGGAGATCGACGCGGATGTGGCGCGGGCGCTCGGCCGGACGGGCACGATGAGTTACGAGATAACGGCCGCGAACACCGGGCCGAAACGGTTCCACCACAGCCTCACGGTCTCACGGCATAGGTCGATGCCGCGCTCGAACAGCAGGTCCTCGACGTTGCGCAGGGACAGCGGGTTGCGGACATAGATCATGACAACCAGCTGGATTACCTCGGGCGACGAATCGAACCGGCTGAACGGGTCGGAAGATTTGGCCAATCTGGCCCGAGCACGGCGCGTAGCGGATTCTGGGGCCCGAAAAACGCGGATTCCCTGATAAATTCCGTGGGCAGGGAATTGCGGCATGGAAACAGGGAAGCTGCGCCGCCGGAATGTGGATTTCCGGACCTCCGGCGGGAGAAATGGCTGAAAAAAGCGCGCGAGAATGCCGCCGCGGCCGCCACGCAGAGGCGTCTCCAGCACCTTTACGCGCGGAAACGCACGGAAAAGGCCAGGAATACGCGCTACCTTGGCGAATGGCCCGGGAGACGAGGACTTGGTGGACGCGCCTGGGATCGAACCAGGGACCCCCTCGGTGTGAACGAGGTGCTCTCCCGCTGAGCTACGCGTCCGGGGGAGCGGTTCTTACCGGCTCGCCGGGGGGCGGACAAGGCCGCAGGAGGCGGGCGCAGGCGGGCGGCAGGTCGTCGAAGCGGTCGATCAGAACGTCCGGATGGAGTTCGCTCGCGGGGACGTCGGTGTAGCCGAAACTGACCAGCACCAGGGGAACACCGGCGGCGCGGGCGGCGCCGGCGTCGGAGGCCGAGTCGCCGACCATGACCGCCCGCTCGCGCCGCCCGCCCGCCCGCTCGATGGCGGCGATCAGGTGGCGCGGGTCGGGCTTTCCGGGAGGCGCGGCGTCGGCGCCGACGATGGCGGCGAAGCGGCCGTCCAGCCCCCGCGCCCGCAAGAGGGCCACCGACAGGTCGGTGCGCTTGTTGGTGCAGATGGCCAGGCGCGCTCCCGCCGCCGCCAGCGCCTCCAGGGCCGCAACGGCCCCCGGAAAGGGGCGGCTCGCCTGTGCGATGCGGGCCAGATAATGGGCGATGAAGCGCTCGAACAGCCCGTCCATCCGCGCCTCGCCGAGCGGCGCGCCGTTGGCGGCGAAACCTTTGGCCAGCATGGCCCGGGCACCCTGGCCGATCATCGGCCGCGCCTCGCCCAGGGCGAGCGGGGCCAAGCCTTCCTCGGCCAGAAGCGCGTTCAGCGTCCCGACCAGATCGGGGGCGGTGTCCACCAGGGTGCCGTCGAGATCGAACACCACCGTGGCGCCGGCGAGGTCGGCAAGGCTTTGGGGCAAGGCGAACTCCAGAATCGAAACGCGTCGCGGTTTCGGCTAAAGCCCACCTTGTGGCAAGGCTTGCCGACGCCTCGAGGGATTCGCCCATGACCGCCGAGCCCGCCCGCCCCAAGCCCGCCCGCCCGAGGGCCGCCGTCATCCTGGCCGCCGGCAAGGGCGAGCGGATGGCCTCGCCCACCCCCAAGGTGCTGCACCCAGTCGGCGGCCGGGCCATGATCGACCACGCCATCGACGCGGCGCTGGAGATGGGCTGCGAGCGCCTGGTGGTGGTGGTCGGCGCCCATGCCCCGGCGGTGTCCGCCCATGTCGCCGCGCGCCTGGGCCAGGGCGCTATCGCCGTTCAGGAGCCGCCGCTCGGCACCGCCCACGCGGTCCTGGCGGCGCGCGAGGCCCTGGCGGGATTCGCCGGCGATGCGATCGTCACCTACGCCGACGTGCCGCTGCTGACGGCGGAGGCCGCCGCGCCGCTGTTCGATCTGCGCGCCGCCGGCGCCGACATCGCGGTTCTGGGCTTCGAGGCCGTCGACCCCCGCGCCTATGGCCGTCTCATTCTGGGCGAGGCCGGATCGCTGCTGCGCATCGTCGAGGCAAAGGAAGCGACCTCTGAAGAACTGGCGATTAAGACCTGCAATTCCGGCGTTATAGTCTGTTCGATAGCCCTGCTGTTCGACCTCCTGTCGCGGGTGCGCAACGACAACGCCAAGGGCGAATACTATCTGACCGATATCGTCGCCCTGGCCCGCTCCGGCGGCCTCGATGTGCGCGTCGCCTTCGCCGAGGAGGCGACGGTGATGGGGGTGGATTCGCAAGCCATGCTGGCCGCCGCCGAGGCCGCTTTCCAGTCCCGCCGCCGCGCCGCCCTGATGGCGGCCGGCGTCACCCTGACGGCGCCGGAAACCGTCCGCCTGTCGTGGGATACAGAGATCGCCGGCGGGGCGAGGGTCGAGCCCTTCGTGGTGTTCGGCCCCGGCGTCGTGGTGCGGAGCGGCGCGGTGATCCGCTCGTTCAGCCACGTGGAAGGCGCGGTGGTGCGCGCCAACGCCCTGATCGGGCCCCATGCGCGGCTGCGGCGGGGGGCCGACATCGGCGAGGGGGCGCATATCGGCAACTTTGTCGAGGTCAAGAAGGTGACGGTCGGCCCCGGTGCCAAGGCCAATCATCTGGCCTATCTGGGCGACGGCACGGTGGGGGCGGGGGCCAACATCGGGGCGGGGACGATCTTCTGCAACTACGACGGCTTCGACAAGTTCGAGACGCACATTGGCGCGGGGGCCTTCATCGGGTCGAACAGCGCCCTGGTGGCCCCGATCACCATCGGCGCGGGCGCCTACACCGGCTCAGGCTCGACGATCACTCGCGACGTCGCCGCCGACGCCCTGGCGCTTGGGCGCGGAACGCAGGTGGAAAAGCCGGGCTGGGCGGCGGCGTTCCGGGACCGCAAGCGGCGCGAGAAGGCCGGGAAATGACCGCCGAGGCGCAGAAGCGCGCGGCCGGCGAGGCGGCGGCGGCGCTGGTCGAGGCGGGCATGATCGTCGGCCTGGGCACGGGCACGACGGCGGCCTGGTTCGTCGAGGCCCTGGCGGGGCGGCGGTTGGCGGTGCGAGGCGTGGCGACCTCGGAGGCCACCGCTGCCCTGGCGCGCTCGCTCGATCTCGATCTCATCGACCTGGACGCCGCCGGCGAGATCGATCTGACCGTCGATGGCGCCGACGAGATCGGGCCGGGCCTGGCCTTGATCAAGGGCGCGGGGGCGGCGCTGCTGCGCGAGAAGCTGGTGTGGATCGCGTCGCGGCGATGCGTGGTCATCGCCGACGCCGGCAAGCCGGTCGAGCGCCTGGGGAAATTCACCCTGCCTGTCGAGGTGGTGGCGTTCGGCCACGCCACCACGGCGGGGCGCATCCGCGCCGTCGTCGACGCCGCCGGCATCGAGGCTTCGCCCGTCCTTCGCCTGTCGGACGGCGCCCCCCGACGCACCGACAGCGGCAATCTTATCTATGACATCGCCTGCGGCGAGATTTCCGATCCCCCGGCGTTGGCCTCGGCCCTCAAGGCCATCACCGGTGTGGTCGAGCATGGCCTGTTCCTGGGCTTCGCCGAACGGGCCCTGATCGGGACGGACACGGGCGTGATCACCCTCTATCCTTAAGGAAGGCCCGACGTGGCGAAATACGACTACGATCTGTTCGTCATCGGGGCCGGTTCGGGGGGCGTGCGGGCGGCGCGCATGGCCGCGCTCAGCGGGGCCAAGGTGGCCATCGCCGAGGAGGATCGGGTGGGCGGGACCTGCGTCATCCGCGGCTGCATCCCGAAGAAGTTCATGGTCTACGCCAGCGAGTTCTCGCAAGGATTCAAGGCGGCGCGAGGTTTCGGCTGGTCGGTCGGCGAGACGAAATTCGACTGGAACGCTTTCCGTGACGCCAAGGACATCGAGATCGCCCGCCTGTCGGGCGTCTATGTCACCAATCTACAGAACGCCGGCACCGATCTGGTCCACGCCCGGGCCCGTCTGACAGGCGCCCACACGGTCGCCCTGGAAGGCAAGGCGGCCGTCAGCGCCGAGAAGATCCTGATCGCCACCGGCGGCTGGCCGACCCTGCCCAAGGACCTGCCGGGGGTCGAGCACGCCATCACTTCCAACGAAGCCTTCCACCTGCCCGAGCTCCCCAAACGCATCCTGATCGTCGGCGGCGGTTATATCGCGGTGGAGTTCGCCGGCATTTTCAACGGCCTGGGCGTGGAGACCTGCCTGATCTACCGCGGGGCCAACATCCTGCGCGGCTTCGACAACGACGTGCGCGCCCATCTGGCCGGCGAACTGGAGCGGCGGGGAATCAAGATCATCCTGGGCTGCGAGCACAATTCCCTGGAAAAGACCGCCGACGGTATCGTCAGCCACCTCTCCCAAGGTCAGGCGCGGGAGACCGACGTTGTGATGTTCGCCACCGGCCGCGCGCCCTATACGGCGCGCCTGGGCCTGGAGACGGCGGGCGTGGCGCTGAACGAGCGCGGCGCGGTGGCCGTGGATGAATTCTCCAGGACCAATATGGAAAACATCTGGGCGGTCGGCGATGTCACCGACCGCATCGCCCTCACCCCCGTGGCTATCCGCGAAGGCGCCGCCTTCGCCGAGACCGAGTTCCACGGCCGCCCCACCCGCTTCGATCATGACACGGTGGCCAGCGCCGTCTTCTCCCAGCCGCCGGTCGGGGCGGTGGGCCTCTCCGAAGCCGACGCCCGCCACGGCAGGCGCAAGATCGATATCTACCGCTCGGTGTTCCGCCCCATGAAGGCGACCTTTTACGGCGGCGAGGAGCGGATGCTGATGAAGCTGGTGGTGGAGGCGGAAACGGGGCGCATCCTCGGCTGCCACATCGTCGGCCCGGACGCCCCGGAGATGATCCAGATGGCCGCCATCGCCATCAAGCTCGGCATTACAAAGCGCCAGTGGGACGACACCTGCGCCGTCCACCCCACCGCCGCCGAGGAGTTGGTGACCATGCGCGAGCCCCATGCGCCGCCGGGCCTGGCCATGGAGGGGTGAGGAACACACTTGAGAGTTCCGGCGATTTGCCGTACAGCGAGGGCATGGCCGATGGAAACACCCCCGCGCGCACGGTGCGTTTCGAAGCCCGGATCACCCGAGACGTTCAGGCCTTGGTCAAACAAGCGGCGAATTTCCAGGGTCGCAGCGTTTCCGATTTCGTGATGTCGGCCGCCGTGGAGGCGGCCACCAGAACCGTTGCCGACATGGGGGCGATCAAGCTCTCGGCCGAGGACGCATTGGCGTTCGCGCGCGCGCTGATCGATCCGCCCGAGCCCAGCGAAGGGCTACGCAAGACTTTTGAACTGCATCGCGAATTGATTGGCGAGTGAGGTTCGCCTACGCGATCGAGGGCCTTGCCACCCATGACCGGTCGTTGTTTTCGTGTGGCGACGATGAACTGGACGGTTATTTTCGAACGCGAATTGGGCAGGACGTTCGGCGCGGCCTCGCCCGCGCGTTTGTCGCCATCGAGAAAACCTCACGCGATATTGCCGGATTCTACACCTTGGCGGCGACGTCGCTCGATCTCGGTGATCTACCCGCCGATGTGGCGCGGCGCCTGCCGAGGTATCCGCGTGTTCCCGCGGTCCTGATCGGCCGATTGGGCGTCGCCATTGACCATCAGGGTCCAAATCTCGGCGCGGCCCTACTGGGGGATGCCGCGAAGAGAGTTCTTGCAAGCGAGATCGGCGCACATTCCCTGGTTGTGCAGCCAAAGAACGACGACGTGACCGATTTCTATTTGTCCCACGGCTTCCTCCCCCTTCCCAATCGACCGGATGTCGTCTTTCTGCCCCTCGCGACCGCCGCGCGCTTGGCTTGATCGCTTGGGCCATCTGCGGAGTGGCGTCGAAGGACGATCCGGATGCATGGCCGCTTGAAGAAATTTCTAAAGATGTCCTTGGGTGCGCTTTTGGTGCTGCTTGGCGTGTGCATAGTGGTGTTTTGCGCCTGGGCCGCGCTATTGGCTTACCATTTAGGCACCATATTTGGAGCGAACCATCTCCAATATATGATTTGGGATTCATTCCTTGCAGAGTTAGCCGCATTCGCATTGGGAATCGCCGCTATCGCTTTCGGGATCAGGTTGCTTCGGCGGCGATATTCTGACTGAATCTCCGCCGTCCACCGGACATTTTGCCATCCCACCCTATCGACGCTAAAGCCGCACCCTCGAAGAGGCCCTCCCCATGACCCCGGCCTGGACGCCCGCGTCCTGGAGGCGGCTGCCGGCGCGGCATCTGCCCGACGACTATCCGGACCCCGCGGCCGTGGATCGCGTGGATGCGGAACTGCGGGCCATGCCGCCGCTGGTGTTCGCCGGCGAGGCGCGGCGGCTGAAGGGACTGCTGGGAGAGGTGGCGGCGGGCAAGGCCTTCCTGCTCCAGGGCGGCGACTGCGCCGAGAGTTTCAAGGAGTTCTCGGCCGACAACATCCGCGACACCTTCCGCCTGATCCTGCAGATGGCGGTGGTGCTGACCTTCGCCGGCGGCAAACCGGTGGTGAAGGTGGGGCGCATGGCCGGGCAGTTCGCCAAGCCGCGCTCGTCGCCCACCGAGACCGTCGGCGCCCTCACCCTGCCGGCCTATCGGGGCGACAACATCAACGGCATGGAGTTCGACGCCGCCGCCCGCGCGCCCGACCCCGAGCGGCTTTTGAAGGCCTATTCGCAGTCCGCCGCCACCCTCAACCTGCTGCGCGCCTTCGCCGGCGGCGGCTACGCCGACCTGCACAACATCCACCGCTGGACCCTGGGCTTCGTGGAGGGTAGCCCCCAGGGCGCCCGTTACCGCGAACTGACCGACAAGATCAGCGAGGCCCTGGCCTTCATGGCCGCCATCGGGGTGACGCCGCAGAGCCATCCCGAAATGCACCGGGTGGAGTTCTTCACCGGCCATGAGGCCCTGCTGCTGGGCTTCGAGGAGGCCATGACCCGCGTCGATTCCACTACCGGCGACTGGTACGACGTCTCCGCCCACCTGCTGTGGATCGGCGAGCGCACCCGTCAGTTGGGCGGCGCCCATGTCGAATTCATGCGCGGGATCAACAACCCGATCGGCCTCAAGGTCGGCCCGACCCTCGAGGCGGACGAACTCCTGCGATTGATCGAGGCTCTCAACCCCGAAGGCGAGGCGGGCCGCCTGACCCTCTACGGCCGGTTCGGGGCCGACAAGATCGCCGCCCGGCTGCCGGCGCTGATGGCGGCCACCCGGCGCGAAGGCCGGCCGGTGGCGTGGGCGATCGATCCCATGCACGGCAACACTCTCAAAGCCAGAAACGGTTTCAAGACAAGGCCGTTCGACCGTATTCTCTCGGAAGTGAAGAGCTTCGTCGAGATCGCCCACGCCGAGGGCGTCCACCCCGGTGGGGTTCATCTGGAGATGACCGGCCAAAATGTCACCGAATGCCTGGGCGGCGCTCGCTCGGTCGTCGAAGGCCAGCTTGGCGACCGCTACCACACCCACTGTGACCCGCGCCTCAACGGCGAGCAGGCCCTGGAGCTGGCCTTCCTGGTGGCCGAAAAGCTGAAGGCCGCCCGCCTGGGCGACGGGCGGCGAGCGGCCGAATAGCGCCTCGATGAACCAAGCGCCCCCCGGCGCGTTCCACAAACGTTCATCCCAGATCGATCAAGACGTCATTCTGCCCGAGCCAATCCCGGCTTCGTGCAGCAGGAAACCATTATGAAGTATCTTGTGGCCGCCGCGGCGGCGCTTTCGTTAGCCTGCGGCGGCGCGGCCGTGGCCCAGCCCTACGGCGGCTATGGGTCCAATGGCGGCCCTCAACCCTACGGCGGCTATGGCGATCCGAACTCCCGCTATTCCGATTCTCCGCCCTACGGCGGGCAGGGAGGCCCGGCCCACGGTGATGGACAATCCTACGGGAATGGCCAACCGGCTTATGGGGCGGACGAGGGTTATGTAGGCGAACCTTCCTACTCTGGCGGCGGCTACCCGTCGAACGGCGGCTATGCCTACGGCGGCGGCTCCCCAGCCTACGGCGCCTATCCCGCTTACGGGGTCGGCTACGCCCCCGGCGTCTATCGGCCGGGGGTTCGCGCCTACTATGGCCCGCGAAGGGCGCGCGTCGGTGTCTTCCACGCCTGGCGGCCGGCCCACCGGGTCAGGCATTTCTCCGTCCATCGCAGCCGCGTCTTCCACCGCCGATAGCGCCGGTCATAAGCGCCCCGATTTCGGCGTGAAGAACGAGGTCGGCCAGGCCATCCTGATTGGTCGCCTCGCGATTGACGATCGCGAGGCGGGCCCCGTTCCGCTTGGCCAGCACGGGGAACCCGGCGGCGGGGTAGACCACCAGGGAGGAGCCGAGCACCAGGAAGAGGTCGCAGGCCAGGGTGGCGGCGCGGGCGCGGGCCATGGGCTCTTCCGGCATCGGCTGGCCGAAGGAGATGGTGGCGGTCTTGACCAGGCCGCCGCAGCCCCGGCAGGCGGGAATTTCGCCGCGCTCGAGAAACGGCGCCTTCAGATCCGCCAGTTCATGGCGCAAGCCGCAGGCGAGGCAGGTCGCATGGCCGGCGGCGCCGTGCAGTTCGATCACCTTTTCCGCCGGCACGCCGGAATCCTGGTGCAGGCCATCGACGTTCTGGGTGATGACGGCGCCCGACTTACCCTGGGCGACCAGGGCGGCGACGGCGAAGTGCCCAGCGTTGGGCCTGGCCCCGGTCCAGCCGGCCGCCCCGGTGAAGGCGCGCGTCCAGGCCTCGCGGCGCGCCGCCTCGCTGGCTGTGAAGTCCTGGAAGGCGATCGGCTTCATGCGGCTCCACACTCCGCCGGGGCTGCGGAAATCGGGCACCCCCGATTCGGTGGAAATGCCGGCCCCGGTGAACACCGTGATGTTCGCCGCCTCGGCGATCATGCGGGCCAGAGTCAAGGTCAAGAGAACCCTCCGACCTACCGCCGGATGGACGACGTTTCCGCCTCGGCGCCCTTGGCCATGCGCCCGGCCAGATAGAGGCCGACGATCAGGGCGACGAAGGGGATGAGGGCCAGCAAGTCCGACCACGGCCCGGCGAAGAAGGGATTGGCCGCCGTCATGAAGTCGGTGACCTTCTGGTTGAAGTCGGTGAGCGCCCCGGCCATGAAGGCGATGCCGATGCCGGCGATCGCCCCACCGGCGATGTAGCCCGAGGCCACCAGAACGCCCGGGCTCTTGTCGGATTCGGCGATGAGTTCGGTGGGGGTCAGGTTGGCGGCGGCGAAACGGCGTTTCAGATGCCGGTCCACCAGCCATCGCACCATGCCGCCGATGAAGATCGGCGAGGACGAGGACAGGGGCAGGTAGACGCCCACCGCGAAGGCCAGGGAGCCGATGCCGCACATCTCCAGGATGATGGCGATCATGCCGCCCAGGATGACCAGGGTCCACGGCAGTTGCTGGTTGAGGATGCCCTTGATGATGTAGCTCATCAAGGTGGCCTTGGGCGCGGCGAACTTGTTGACCTGGGTGCCGTCGGGGCGGGTGCGGTGGGTGCCGTTGATGCCAGGATCGACCAGATAGGCCGGGACGCCGGTGGCGTTGACCAGATAGCGGCCGGCCGGGCCGCCGACCTCGTCGGTCTTCTGGAACACCTTGTAGACGCCCGGATCCTCGCGATGCTGCGGCCCCTTGATCTGTTCGGCGGGCAGGGTGGCGAGCACCGCGGCGGGAACGCGCCAGGTCGGCGGCGCGATCCGAGGGTCGGCGGCGGCGCCCGCGCGCCCGACCGGGGCGGCCCCGGTTACGCCCAAGGGGGCGGCCAGCGGCACATAGACGGTCGAGGCGTCGTTGAGGGCCAGCAGGATCGGCCCCAGCACCAGGGCCGAGGCGAGGGCGCCGCACAGGATGGCGATCTGCTGGGCGCGCGGCGTCGATCCGATGAGGAACCCGGTCTTCAGATCCTGCGAAGTGGTCCCGCCGTTGGAGGCGGCGACGCACACAATCCCCCCCACCGACAGGGCGGTGACGTAGTAGGTGGGCCCGGTCCAGCCCAGGGCCAGGAAGGCCAGGCAGGTGAGCAGCAGGGTCGCCACCGTCATGCCGGAAATCGGATTGGACGAGGAGCCGATCTCGCCGGTCAGGCGCGAGGAGACGGTCACGAACAGGAAGCCGAAGGCCACGATGAGCAGGGCGCCCAAAAGGTTCATGCGCAGCGAATGGGCGACCAGGATGGCGGCCACCAGGGCGATCAGGCCGAGCGCCACGAACTTCGGCGACAGGTCGCGGTCGGTGCGGATCGCCGCCTCGCGGGGCGCGGTCTCCTTGCGCTGGGCGCGCCAGTCGCTCACCCCGCCGGCGATGCCCCGCCAGATCATCGGCAGGGAGCGGAACAGGCTGATGATGCCGGCCACCGCCACCGCCCCGGCGCCGATGTAAAGCACATAGGCCCCGCGGACATCGTCGGGGGCCATCTGGGCGATCGGCGTCGTTCCCGGCGCGATGATACCCGCCGAAGCCCCGAAGAAGTGGATGGCGGGGATCAGAAACAGATAGGCCAGCACCCCGCCGGCGGCCATGGTCGAGGCGATCTTGGGGCCGATGATGTAGCCGACGCCCAGCAGTTCGGGGGAGATTTCGGCGGAAATCGAGCCCGCCGCCAGGGGCGCGGCGAACACCTTTTCCGGGGTGTCCTTCCACAGCTTGAACGCCTCCATGGCCAGTTTGTAGATCACCCCCGCCCCGAACCCGGCGAAGATGGCCCCGGCCCCCGACTGGGCGGCCTCGCGGTCGCTGGCGCGTTCGTCGTCGGCGCGGCCCAGAGCCCGCTCCTCGGGCGTCGCGCCGGCCTTCAGCACCTCGGCGCAGGCGGTCCCCTCGGGATATTTCA
>JBBRQW010000032.1:0-29589 GCA_038225765.1 Caulobacterales bacterium
ACCGCGGCGTCCAGCGCCCCCAATCCCAACGCCGCGACCGAGGTCGGCGAGGTGGTGGTCACCGCGACCCGCCAGTCCCAGGCCTTGAGCAAGGTGACCGAGAGCGTCAGCGCCTTCACCGCCGCCAAGATGGATGTCCAGGGGATCAAGTCCTTCGCCGACCTGGCCAAATTCACCCCGGGCGTCAGCTTCGACACGGACAGCCACAACATCTCGATCCGCGGCATCAATTCGACGGCGGGCTCGGGCACCACCGGCGTCTACATCGACGACACGCCGATCCAGGTGCGCAATCTGGGCCTTAACGCCAACAACACCCTGCCGGCGGTTTTCGATCTCAGCCGGGTCGAGGTTCTGCGCGGCCCGCAGGGCACCTTGTTCGGGGCCGGGTCCGAAGGCGGAACGATCCGCTACATCACCCCCCAGCCCAGCCTGACCAGCTACAGCGGTTTCGCGCACAGCGAGGTGGCGTTCACCCAGGACGGCTCTCCCAGCTACGAAGCCGGCGTGGCCGTCGGCGGCCCGATCGTCGAGGACAAGCTCGGATTCCGCGCCAGCGCCTGGGTGCGCCGGGACGGCGGCTATATCGACCGCGTCGATTACCTGACCGGCGCGGTCACCGACGCGGACGCCAACCGGGCCGACACCTATGTGCTACGCGCCGCCCTGACCTGGGCGCCCACGGCCAATCTGACCATCACGCCGTCGATCGACTACCAGAAACGTGACCAGCACAACTACGACAACTATTGGGTCGGCATTTCCAACCCGGCGGCCGGTGTCTTCCTCAACGGCACGCCCGATCGTATGGCCGATCCCGATCGGTTTTACCTGCCGTCGCTGAAGGTGGAATACGACCTACCCTGGGTGAAATTGATCTCGAATACGTCGTACTACAACCGCCTGGAGCGCGTGAACGGATACAGTGGCACGATCTATAACCTGTCGTACTTTCAGTCGATCTTGAGGTTCAGGCCGAAAATTCAGGACGGCCGGGATCCGCAGGGCCGGCCGTGTATCAACGACTGTTCCAGCTTCTATCCATTGTTGACCCCCACCGGCCTGAATCTCCCGGAGTTTCCCGACTACACATCGTCGGCCCTTATCACCAATAGCCAGGAGAACTTCACCCAGGAACTTCGCGCCCAGTCGGCCAATCCCGACGCGCGCCTGACCTGGGTGGCCGGCGGCTTCTTCGCCTTCAATCGCCAGCGGAGCACCGAGGAGATTCGCGATCCGGAGCTTCCCGAACTGACCCGGCTTTTGTGGAACGAGACCATGCTGCGGGCCTGGGGCCAGGAGTTGCTCCCCAACGGCGACGACTACATCAACGACACCAAGGCCAAGGATCGGCAGATCGCCCTGTTCGCCGACGGCACCTTCAAGATCACCGACAAGTTGCACATCACGGCCGGCGCCCGTTACGCCTGGACCCACTTCGAGTTCGTCAACCTCAACGACGGGCCGCAGGATCTGCTGGACAACGGCGGCGTGCCGGCCATCGTCACCGGCGCCAAGGACGAAAAGCCGTTCACCCCCAAGGTCGGCCTATCCTATCAGCTGACATCCGACGATCTGTTCTACGCCACGGTGTCGAAGGGCTATCGGATCGGCGGCGCCACGCCCCCCCTGCCGGCCGCCGCCTGCGGCTCCGGTTTTCCCACGTCCTACGATTCCGACTCCGTTCTGAGCTACGAGATCGGCTCGAAGGACCGGTTCTTCGACCGCAAGGTTCAGTTTTCGGCCAGCGCTTTCTATATCCAATGGAGCAATATTCAGCAGGCCTTCTACGTCCCTAAATGCGGCATCCAGTTCACCACCAACGCCGGCGACGCGGTCAGCAAGGGGTTCGATCTCCAGGGCCAGTGGCAGGTCAGCCACGCCTTGGAACTCGAGGCGACGGTCGGCTACACCAACGCCAAATTCACCAAGGACGCCTTCGACGCCAACGGCGATGTGCTCGACCTCAAGGGCGATTCGCTGGATGTCGTTCCCTGGACGGTGACGCTGGGCGCCCAGTACGACTTCACCGCTTTTGGCCGCCCCGCCTTCGTCCGCGCCGACTACGAGTTCAACAGCCATCGGACGACGCCGATCCCCAACGAGGATCCGCGGACCGCCTTTTTCGACTCAGGGCTCGTCCCCGATCCGGCGACCCATGAGGTTTCCGCCCGGGCCGGCATCACCCTCGACCGGTGGGATTTGGCCGTCTTCGCCAACAACCTTTTCAACGCCGCCCCGCAACTGAACCTGCAGCATCAGGATCAAGCCACCCAACTGTTCGAGGCCCAGACCTTCCGGCCACGCACCATCGGGGTCTCAGCAAACTTTCGCTACTAGTCTCGGCGGTCAGGGGGCGGACGATGACAGGGGCCGGCGCCAATTCTCTCGACGCGTTCTGGATGCCGTTCACCAACAATCGCGCCTTCAAGGACCGTCCGCGCCTGCTCGGCCGGGCCAAGGACATGCACTATTACACCCCGGACGGTCGCGCGATTCTCGACGCCACCGCCGGCCTGTGGTGCGTCAACGCCGGCCATTGCCGGCCGAAGATCGTGGAGGCCATCGCCCGCCAGGCCGGCGAACTCGACTTCGCGCCCACCTTCCAGCTCGGCCATCCCCTGGCCTTCGAACTGGCCGCCCGCTTGGCGGCGATCTTCCCGCCGGGCCTGGACAGGGTCTTCTTCTGCAACTCCGGCTCGGAAGCGGTCGATACGGCGCTGAAGATCGCCCTGGCCTACCAGCGGGCGGTCGGCCAGGGATCGCGCACCCGCCTGATCGGCCGCGAGCGGGCCTATCACGGGGTGGGATTCGGCGGCGTCTCGGTGGGCGGCATGGTCGGCAACCGTCGCTGGTTCGGCCCGCTTCTGCCGGGGGTCGATCATATCCGTCACACTCACGGCGCGGGCGCGGCGTTCACCGACGGGCAGAGCGCCGCCGGGGCCGACCTGGCCGACGACCTGGAGCGCCTGGTCGCCCTGCACGGGGCCGAGACCATCGCGGCGGTGATCGTCGAGCCCCTGGCCGGTTCGACCGGCGTCCTGCCGCCGCCGGCGGGCTATCTGGAGCGGCTGCGCGACATCGCCAGCCGCCACGGCATCCTGATGATCTTCGACGAGGTCATCACCGCCTTCGGGCGCCTGGGCGCCGCCACGGCGGCCGAGCGTTTCGGCGTCACCCCTGACATGATCACCTGCGCCAAGGGCCTCACCAACGCCGCCGTCCCCATGGGGGCGGTGGCGGCGAGCGCCGATGTCTATGCGGCGATCGTCGAGGGCGCCGCGCCGGGGATCGAGCTTTTCCACGGCTACACCTATTCCGGCCATCCCCTGGCGGCGGCGGCCGGCCTGGCGACCCTCGATGTCTATGAGGAGGAGGGCCTGTTCGAGCGCTCCCGGTCCTTAAGCGGCTATTTCGGCGTGGCGGCCCATTCCCTGCGCGGCGCGCGCCATGTCATCGACATCCGCAACCTGGGCCTGGTCGCCGGCGTCGAACTCGAGCCCCGCCCCGGCGCGCCGGGCGCGCGCGCCGGCGAGATCTTCCAGCGCTGCTTCGACGAGGGCCTCATGGTCCGCGTCACCGGCGACACCCTCGCCCTCTCGCCCCCGCTGATCCTGGAGCGGAGCCACATCGACGAAATGTTCGGCAAGATCGCCGAGGCTCTGGGGCGGACGGACTAGCGCCCCGCCCAGCGCAGCCAGCGCAGGACGCGGGCCCGCGCCCGCTCCCAGATGAGCGCCAGGCGCTCGGCGCGGGAGAGGGCGACCCAGTCGGCCGACCGGCGATCGAGCGGTTCCAGCAGCGCCGCCCGTCGCCGCGCCGTCCGCCAAAGCCGAGCCAGTTCGCTTTCGAGGTCGCGGGCCATGGCTAGGGCAAGATCGACCTCGATGGAATCGTTGCGCGTCCGCCCCCTCCACCGCCGGAGCCTGTCCTCGGGCCGGCCTTCGGCCGGACCCGGGGGGCGGTCCCCCTCCCCCGCTTCGCGGAGGAGGATTTGGCCGCCGCGATCCTCCCCCGTTTACGGGGGAGGGGGACCGCGAAGCGGTGGAGGGGGCGGGGGACGTGCGCCGATTCAGCCAAGACTCAACCTCATCTTGAACACCCTACCGCAAGATCACCTTGTAGAAATGCGCCTCGACGGTGAAGAGGAGGGTCTTGAAGAGGTCTTTCTGGGTCGGGCCGGTGCGGTCGGCGATGGCCACATAGTAGCGGCATCCCTGGGCGCGCGATGCATCGTAGAGGGCCTGGGTGTCGGCGAGGAAGGCCCGCCGGCTGACCGGGCCGGCGAACAGGGAAGTGTTCAAGGGCAGGGCGCGGCGGTCGGCCAGGCGCTCGGCGGGGGTGATGTCGGCGACGCTCAAGGAGTCGCCGCCGTTGAGGCCGACGCGCAGCAGGAACTGGATCTGGCCGCCGGCGGTCACCCAGCAGGGCGGGAAGTCGCCGCCGCGCCCGACGCTGGTCAGATCGCGGTGCAGGGTGACGATCTGTCCCTTCAGGGTGGCGTTTTCCCGCGCCCCCCCGGCCGCGTCGGCCAGCCTCTGGCGCGCCTCTCCCGCCGTATCGCCGGCGGCCCAGCTGGCCTGGGCAAGGGTGACGGCCTGGGGAACCAGCGCGAATGCGTCGGCCTTGGGGCCGTTCGGCGACAGGCGGTCGATCTCGCCTTGCACCCGCGCCCCCAGCGCCGCCAGTTCGGTGACCCGCCGGCGGGCATCGGGCGAGCCCTTCACCGCGCCGATCACCGCCTCCAGCTTGGACGTCGCTTTTTCCCGCTCGGCGAGCGCCGCCGCCCGCGCCGCCACGCTCGCCTGGAGCGCCCGCGCCCGGACCAGCTCATGGAAGAATTCGTCGGTGGGCCTGCCCTCGTCGATCGCCTGGAACACCTCGAGTTTGGTCGCCAGAAACTGTTGCCTTTCGCGCAGGGAGGCGATCTGGCCGGTCAGGGCCCGCAGTTCGCGATCGCGCTGCATGAGCACGAACCCCAGGGCCAGCATCAGGGCGAACAGGATCAGGAGCATGGTTTCGGCCACCGTGAAGCCGAGCACCAGGCCGCGCCGGTAGTGGGCCTGCTGGCGGCCGATATCGCCGCGGCTCATCGCCGATCCAGCCGCGCGATGATCCAGCCGGCCAGTTCCGTCAGTTCGCGGCGGACTTGGCGCACCGTGTCGCCCGATCCGGCGAATTCGGCGTCGAGGCGCGCCAGGGTCTCCGTCACCTGCCGGGCGACGGCCTCCACCGAAGCCAGCCTTTGCCGCGCTTCGGCGGTCGCCGCCTCCGCCGCCCTGGCGTTGCGGTTTTCAAGGCCGGCGGCGATTTCCGAGAGGCGGGCGCCGAACGCCAGGGTCGATTGCATGGCGACGCCGGCCGCCCGGTCGAGCTGGGCCACCAGCTGGCTGGCCTCTCCCGCCGAGCCGGCGGCGGCCCTGAGCTTGTCGGCCGCGTTGGCCAAGGTCTGGCCCGAGGCGGCGAGGCGGGTGCTGGTCTCGACGAATTGGCCGACCGCCTTGGCGCCGGCGTCGAACGTCGCCCGCTCGGAATCGATGGCCGCCGCGAAGCCGCGCGCCGCGAATTCCAGGGCGCCAAGCGCCGGGCGCAGGCCCTGCTCGACCATGTCCGCATCGACCCGCACCGCGCCGAGGCGCTCCATCAGATGCTCGAGGGCGGTGACCGCCCGTTCCAGCGAAGCATCGAAGGTCTCGACGCGCCGCTGGAAGGTGTCGGCGGTTTCGCCGAAACGTTGGCCCATGGCGTCGGCGGCCGATCCGAAACGGGCCACGGCGCCGTCCAACGCCTGGGCGGTCGATTGGGTCGTCTTGTCGGTGAAATCGGCGACCACCTGCTTCATGCCATCGGCGAAACCGCGCAGTTCGGCCACCGACAGGTCGAGCTGGGCGCGCATGTGGCGGACCGAATCGGAGAGGGCCGCCTTGGCTTCGTATTCGATGTCCTCCGGATCCTCGCGGAACTGCCCCACGAAGACCCTCAGGCCCACGCCGACGATGGTGGTGAAGATGGCGATGCCGAAATTGCGCAGGATCGAGGTGGTCGCCTGCTCCGAGCTGGCGAACCGGATCAGGGCCACGCCGAGGCTCGCCAGGGTGTAGAGAAGGCCCAGATAGTAGAGGTTGTCGGCCGTCTGGTCGGCGCGCAACCGAAGGCCCGCCAGCAGCAGGGCCGCCAGCATGTAGGCGATCATCAGGGCGACGCAGATCGACACGGCGATCCATTTGGAGGCGTCGGCGGCATCGACCGCCGCTATGGTGGCGATGCCGAGGAATACCGCCGCCGCGAAGGCGATCTTGTCGATGTGCCTGCCGACCTGGCCGCGGATTTCCTCGAACGCCATTGGCGCCATCACCCTTCGATCGCCACCACGTCTTCGACGCTGGCCCCCTGGTCGGCGAACCATTGGTTCCAGAATCGAATGTGGGAAAGGCCCTGGATGGCGGTCGCGTCGTCGCGCCGCAGATAGAGGAGGGTCACCGTCACCCCGTCCAGGCGGGAGCGCACGCGGGCGTAGGCCGGTGTCGATTTGAACGCCGAAAAATCAGGCGCGCTCTGGTACTGGTCTTCCGCCTCGCTGTTTTCCACCATGTCGGAAACGACGATCAGCCGCTTGGGAAGCGGCTGTCCGCCCCCGGATTCCGCGTCGGCCCTCTGAAAGGCCGAAACCGCGATCGCCTGGATGGCGGCCATGATCGGAGAGCGGCCGGAGGGCGCGCCCGCCGTCGCCTCCGCCAGCACCGCGGCGAGGCGTGGCGCGAAGATCCCATCGAACCGTTGCTCGGCAATCGCCCGGTTGCCGGTCAGTTCGTTCACCTCGCCAGGTTTGATCGGCCGGCAGATGACGAAGTCGGCCTTCAAGGGATCGCCGGTGGGATTGACGGTATAGACGGCGATCTCCTCGCCCAGCCGCAGATGGGCGGCGATCTGGTTCAGCCGCACCAGGACGGCGGCCTTCTGGATGGCGCTCAAGGGGTCGGTGGTGTCGATGAGCAGGGCGGTGAGCGCCGTGGGGCCGGCGGCCGGGCACAGCGTCCCGGCGTCCAGGCGACCTGGGCGAACCAGCATCCGCGCGCCGACGACGAGACCCAGGAAGGCCAGCACGAACAGGCCCAGGCCGACGGCGGCCAGAACCGGCGCGCGGGCGCGTTCGGGCCGCCGCGGGTTCGGCGCCGAGCGGACCGGGCGCAGGCTCACGCCGGACCGTCCCCCTGTTCGAGTTCGGCCAGGTTCGGAATGGCCCGGCAGGCTTCGGCGTGGGCCTGGGTGATCCTGTCGATGGCCTTGGCCAGCCGCCCGGCCATCGGGCGCGACCCTGGCGGCGCCTTGAGCGGCGTCAGGGCCGGCAAGGCCAGGTCCAGATCGACGGGCTCGTCGAAATGGGCCGGCGGCGGCGTCTGGCGGGCGCGGCGGTTGGCTTCGCGGTAGCGTGTCGCCAGTTCGTCGCCGACCCGCCGCAGGTGGCCGGCGTAGAGCTTGATGTCTTCGGCCAGGCTGGCCGCCGTCTGCGCCAAGGCCGGGCGCTGGGCGATGGAGGTTTCAGCCGCGCGCTGAGCCTCGCCCAGGCGATTGGCGCCAGCGTCGGCTTCGCCGCGCAGCCGCTCCATGGCGTAGTCGCGCGCGGCGCGGAAGGCGGCGACCGCCGCTTCCCACTGGCGGACCCTGCGGCTGTAGCCGGGGTGGGGATCGCCCCAGTGCCATCCCTCCCAGATCGCCACCGCGCCGGCGAAGCAGCCGACCAGAAACAGGCCCCAGGACTGGAAACTATGCAGATGTAGGGGGTCGGAGAGGGCGGCGCTGAACGCGGCGCTCGCGGCGTCCGGGGACATCACGGCGCCCGACGCGTCCCGCCAATGGGCGACCGCGAGGTTGAGCCCCAATAGCCAAAGAGTCGTGACCACGCAGCCGATCACGCCGATGGCCTTTCGCGCCGGCGAGCGGGCGAGGATCTGGCGGGCCAGCCAATGGGTCCACAAAAAGCAGCCGCCGATGTTGGCGATCGGGATGACCACAACCTTGGTGATCGCGCCCACCAGCCCGAATTCCTCGGCACCGGCGAAGATCGAGGCGTTGACGATCAGTTCGATCAGGGCCGCGAAGGCGAGGAAGGCCAGTTTCACCAGGGCGTGCTGGCCCTCGCGCGGCGGCCGGGCCAGACCTTCGTTCGCCTTGAACCGCTCCAGGTCCGCCCGCGCCTCGCGGACCGGCTGGAAATGGGAGAGCAGGCGGTCCCGCTCCTCGCGCGCCGCCTCGTGCAAGGTGAGAGCGACCGCCGCCGGTTCGGCCATCAGGGTGTCGAGTTCGGTTTCCGCCGTCAGGCTGGCGAACCGGCCGCGCAGGCCCTCGTGAGCCCGTTTCGCCCCCGCCAGGGTCTCCTCCCACTTCTCCTGCAGGGCGCCCTGGATGTCGGCCTCGGCGGCGGTGCGCGACCGTTCCGCCGCACCCGGCCGTTCGGCCTCGCCGTCCCGCCGCCCCCTTTCCTCGAGATCGAGCCTGGCCGCCAGCCCATCGACATCGATCTGGCGCAGGATATCGGTCCCGGGCAGATAGTCGTGCCTGGGGCGAAAGATCATCGAAGCCAGATCGCGCCGACCGCCCCGCGCCATGTCGTTTCACGCGATGCCGAGAAACGCGGACATGGCGCCCGTCACGGTCGCCAAGGTGGCGTCGTCGAGGCGGCCTATCCTGGCTCCGATTTTGGCGCGCGGAATGGTTGTCGCCTTGTCGATCATTACGTGCGAGCGGCTGCGCAGGCCCGTGACATCGCCCGCTTCGATCGCAATCCTCAGCAAGGGGGCTTCGTGCAAGGCGCTGGTCAGGGGCAGCACGGTCACGGAAGGATGTTCGGCGTGGATGTCCGCCTGGACGATGAGGGCCGGCCGCGGTTTGCCGTAGTCGCCCGATGAGACCACCGTCACCAGATCGCCGCGTTTCACGCCGTCCAACCGCTAGTGTCGGTAACGTCCTCGATCCAGGCCAGCACCTCTGCTTCGTCCGCGGCGGCGCTGGCGGCGATCAGGCGCGATTGCCGGCCCGCCTCGGCGGCGATGGAGCGCTCCCGCCCCCTGACCACATAGACCCGCATGAAGTCACGCAGCACCTGCGCCGCCGGCTTGTCCTCGGCTTCCGCGGCCGCCTGGAACGCGGCTTTGAGCTTCGGGTCTATGCGCAGGTTGAAGCTCTGTTCCTTCGGGTGGTTTGTCAGGCGAGGCATGGGACACCAAATTCAATGTAACTGCTTAATATGTGCGAAACACCACTCCGGCAAGAGCAGGCTCCCCTTGGTTCGCGCCGGCGGAGCTTTGCACAATCCGCCACAGCTTGTTCGCCCAGGCAATGTCGGCGTTGGGATCGGCGGGTGGCGCGATCCACCAGGGCGCCGAGGCCCGCCCCGACCGCTGGCGGCCGATGCTTCTGACGCCGAGGATGGCCCGCCGAGCTTGATCGGCGCCGCCCTACCCGTCGTAGTCCAGAACCACGCCCTCGCCCACCGGCACGGCCTGGCAGGTGAGGACATAGCCCTGGGCCAGCTCGGCGGGAGTCAGGGCGTAGTTGGCCTTCATCTCCACCTTGCCGGAAATCAGCTTGGCGCGGCAGGTGGCGCAGACGCCGCCCTTGCAGGCGAAGGGGGCGGGAATGCCGGCGGCGCGGGCGCTTTCCAGCACATTGCCCTTGGCGGCGTCGAAAGCGATCCGGGCGCGGCGGCCGTCCAGGATCACGGTGATGGAGAGACCGCGCGCCTTGCGCTCCAGGCGGCGGGCGGCGGCGGCCTGGGAGGCCGATAGCGGCCCGATGGTGAAGCGCTCGATCAGAATCCTGTCCGCCGCCACGCCGCGCGCCGTCAGCGCCGTCTCCACCGCCTCCATCATCGGCGCGGGGCCGCAGACGAAGAAGGCGTCGACCTCGGCGGGGGGAGCCAGGGCGTCGAGCACCGCCTCGGTCTTGGCGCGGTCCAGGCGGCCGTTGAAGAGATCGACCTCCTCATCCTCGTCCTCCAGGAAGTGGAACACCTCCAGGCGGCCCATGTGGCGGTTCTTCAAGCCGGCCAGCTCCTCGAGGAACATGACCTGGGCGGCGGAGCGGTTGCCGTAGAACAGGGTGAACCGGCTCTCTGGCTCGATGGCCAGGGCGGCCTTCATCAGCGACAGGATGGGGGTGATCCCCGCCCCGCCGGCGAAGGCGACGTAGCGGCGGCTTTGCCCGGCCTCGAACGGCCAGGTGAAGGCACCGTGCGGGACCATCACCTCGATCTCGTCGCCAACCTTCAGGCGGCTGTTGGCCCAGCCAGAAAAGACGCCGGCGTCGATCTGCTTGACCGCGATGCGCAGTTCGCCCTCGTGGGGGGCGACGCAGACCGAATAGTTGCGCCGGATGTCCTCGCCGGCGATTTCGGTGCGCAGGGTGAGGTGCTGGCCGGGCCGGAAGGCGAAGGCGGCGCGGGCGTCGTCGGGCAGATCGAAGCGCAGGGAAACGCAGTCAGGGGTCTCGCGGCGGACCTCGGCGATGCGCAGGGTGTGGAAACCGGCGGACATTCTATCCGTGTCAATGGCACTTGAAGCGGTCGAACGGCTCGGCGCAGTCGCGGCAGCGCCACAGGGCCTTGCACGGCGTCGAGCCGAACCGGCTGACCTCCTCGGTGGCCTGGGAGCCGCAGCGCGGGCAGGCGGGGGCTTCTTCGCGCAGGCGGCTGGAGGCGGGTGGGGGGGCGATGCCGTAGGCCAGGAGTTTGGCCCGGCCCTCGACGGTGATCCAGTCGGTGGTCCACGGTGGATCGAGGCGGGAGACCAGGCGCACGTCGCCGAGGCCCGCGCCGGCGAGGGCCTCGCGGATCGAGCGCTCGATCACGGCGGTGGCCGGGCAGCCGGTGTAGGTGGGGGTCACCACGACGCTCCGCCCCTCGGCGTCGATGTCGCGAATGATGCCCAGATCCATGACCGACACGGCGGGAATCTCCGGATCTGGGACGGCGGCCAGGACGGCGCGGATGCGCGCCGCGCGATCGATGGTGTCGGTGGCGGCGCCGCTCATCGCCTCACCACACCGCGCCCGGATAGGCGCGGGGCAGGAACTGCATCTCCGCCAGCAGATGGCCCAAGTGTTCGGAGTGGCGCCCGGTTCGGCCGCCGACCACGCCACGCCGGGAGGCGGGCCGCTCCAGGGTCGCCTCGGCCAGGACCGCGCCCAGTTCCGCGTCGAAAGGCGCGCGCAGGGCGGCCGGATCGGGGGCGACGCCCGCCGCGACAAGCGTTTGCGTCACCGCGTCGGCCTCGAACAGCTCATCGACAAAGCGCCAGCACCAGTCCAGGCCGTCGATGACGCGGGCGCGGCTCTCGTCGGTCCCGTCGCCCAGCCGGACCATCCATTCGGCGGCGAAGCGCAGGTGGTATCGGGTCTCCTTGACGGCCTTCTTGGCGACGCCGGCCAGGGCGGCGTCGGTCGAGGCGCACAGGCCCTCGAGCAATCCTTTCCGCCACAGGGAGAACAGGAACTGGCGGGCGATGGTGCGGGCGAAATCGCCGTTCGGCTGTTCGACCAGCAGGCAGTTGGCGAAGTCCAGCACATCGCGGTGGAAGGCCAGGGTGTCGCCGTCCCGCCCCGCCCCCTCCACCTCGCCGGCGTAGGCCAGCAGGTGGGTCGCCTGGCCGATCAGATCGAGGGCGAGGTTGGCCAGGGCCAGATCCACCTCCAGCATCGGCGCCTTGCCACACCACTCGCCCAGCCTCTGGCCCAGCACTAGGCTGTCGTCGCCCAGGCGCAGGGCGTAGCGGAAGAGGGCTTCGCGGTCGGGAGTCACGGCCCTACATATGCTTGATGGCATCGGGGATCTTGTAGAAGGTCGGGTGGCGATAGACCTTGTCCTCGGCCGGTTCGAACAGGGGGCCGCTGTCGGCGGGGTCGGAGGCGGCGATGGCGGCCGAGGGGACGACCCACAGGCTGACCCCCTCCATCCGCCGCGTATAGACATCGCGGGCCGCCTCGATCGCCATGTCCGGGTCGGCCGCGTGGACGGAGCCCACATGCTTGTGGGAAAGGCCGCCGCGCGAGCGCACGAACACTTCCCACAGCGGCCAGTCGCGCGCGGCGGTCGCCTCGCTCATCAGGCGGCCTGGGCGGCGGGGCGAGCGTGCTTGTCGGCGTGAGCCATGGCCGCGGCGCGCACCCAGGCGCCTTCCTCCCAGGCCTGGACGCGGGCGGCCATCCGCTCCTTGGCCACCGGCCCCTCGCCGCGCACCACGGCGTAGAACTCCTCCCAGTCGATGGGGCCGAAGTCGTAGCCGTCCTTGGCCGCGTTCCACTTCAGGTCCGGGTCGGGAATGGTCAGGCCGATAGCCTCGGCCTGAGGCACGGTCACGTCCACGAACTTTTGGCGCAGGGCGTCGTTGGTGTCGCGCTTGATCCGCCAACGCATGGACTGGGCGGTGTTGGGCGAATTGTCGTCCGGCGGCCCGAACATCATCAGCGACGGCCACCACCAGCGGTTCAGGGCGTCCTGGGCCATGCGCTTCTGCTCGGGCGCTCCGGCCGCCATGGCCATGGTCAGCTCGTAGCCCTGGCGCTGGTGAAAGCTTTCCTCCTTGCACACCCGCACCATGGCCCGCGCATAGGGGCCGTAGGAGGTCCGCTGGAGGGGCACCTGATTCATGATCGCCGCCCCGTCCACCAGCCAGCCGATGGCCCCGATGTCGGCCCAGGTCAGGGCCGGATAGTTGAAGATGGTGGAGTATTTGGCCTTCCCCGAGTGCAGCGCCTCGATCATCTCGCGACGCGAGGTCCCGAGAGTCTCGGCGGCGCAATAGAGGTAGAGGCCGTGGCCGCCCTCGTCCTGCACCTTGGCCAGAAGGATGGCCTTGCGCCGCAGGCTGGGCGCGCGGGTGATCCAATTGCCCTCCGGCAACATGCCGACGATCTCCGAATGGGCGTGCTGGGAGATCTGCCGCACCAGGGTCTTGCGATAGGCCTCCGGCATCCAGTCCTTGGGCTCGATGAAGGCGTCGGCGGCGATGCGCGCCTCGAACGCCTCGACCAGTTCGGCCGGCTCGCCAGCGGCGAGAGGGACCGGCTGGGCGCCCTTGTCGAATTTCTGCAGGTCGGTGGTGTACATGGGCGTCTCGGGGGCGGCTCGCGTTGGCGCGGGGCGCTAGATATAGGATAGTCCAGCCAAGCGGCCAATCAATCGACGGAGCGCCGAGCGTGAGTTTCGAGACCATCGCCTTCGACCTCGCCGGCGGCGTGGCGCGCCTGACCCTCAACCGGCCCGACCGGCTGAACGCTTTCACCGTCCAGATGCACCGCGAGGTCGCGGCGGCCTTGTCCCGCGTCGAGACCGAGGGGGCGAGGGTGCTGCTCCTCACCGGGGCGGGGCGGGGTTTCTGCGCCGGCCAGGATCTGGCCGACCCGGCCGTGGCGCCGGGCGCCGGGGCCGATCTGGGCGAGGCGCTCGAGGACCGCTACAACCCCCTGATCCGCCGCCTTGTCGCCCTGCCGATGCCGGTCGTCGCCGCGGTGAACGGGGTGGCAGCGGGGGCCGGCGCCAATATTGCCCTGGCCTGCGATGTGGTCCTGGCGGCGCGGTCGGCCAAATTCATTCAGAGCTTCGCCAACATCGGCCTCATCCCGGATTCGGGGGGGACGTGGATTTTGCCGCGGCTCGTCGGCCAGGCGAGAGCGATGGGCCTGGCGATGACCGGCGCGCCTGTTCCAGCCGAGCAGGCCGAGGCCTGGGGCCTGATCTGGCGCTGCGTGGACGACGACAAGCTGATGGACGAAGCCGAGGCCCTCGTCGTCAAGTTCGCCGCCGCCCCGACCGCCGGCCTCGCCGAGACCAAGCGCCTGATCCGCGCCGGCTGGGCGCTGGGCTTCGACGCGGCCCTGGACGCCGAGCGCGACGCCCAGCGCATCCTCGGCCAGACCGCCGACTACGCCGAGGGCGTCGAGGCCTTCACCGCCAAGCGCGCACCGCGATTCATCGGCCGCTGAAAGGGAATCCGCGCGAAATGACGCCTCTGAAGCTGATGAGCTATGCGCGGGATCGCTGGACCGCGCCGACCGGCGGGGCGGCGCGGGCCGTGTCGGCGGTGACCGGCGAGACGGTGGCCGCAGGCGGCTCCCAGGGATTGGATTTCGCCGCCCTGGCCGACCACGCGCGCACCGTGGGCGGCCCGGCCCTGCGGGCGCTGACCTTCCACGACCGCGCCAGGATGCTCAAGGCCCTGGCCGAGGCGGTGATGGCGCGCAAGGAGGAACTCTACGCGCTGTCCTTCGAGACCGGCGCCACTCGCCAGGACGGCTGGATCGACATCGAGGGCGGGGCGGGGACTCTGTTCGCCTATGCCTCGAAGGGCCGGCGTGAACTGCCCGCCGCCCATCTGCTGATCGACGGCGAGCCGGAGATCCTCGGCAAGACCGGCGCCTTCATCGGCCAGCATGTGTGGACGCCGCTCCAGGGTGTCGCCGTCCATATCAACGCCTTCAACTTCCCGGTCTGGGGGATGCTGGAAAAGCTGGCGCCCACCCTGCTGGCCGGCGTTCCCGCCATCGTCAAGCCGGCCTTCGCCACCGCCTGGCTCACCGAAGCGGCGTTCCGCATCCTCATAGAGGCGGCCGTCCTGCCGCCGGGCGCCCTGCAGCTCATCGTCGGCCAGACCGGCGACCTGTTCGACCATCTGACCGGCCAGGACGTGGTGAGCTTCACCGGCTCGGCCGCCACCGCCGCCGCCCTCAAGGCCCACCCGACGGTTTTGCGCGAGGGGGTGCGGTTCATCGCCGAGCAGGATTCCCTTAACGCCTCCATTCTCGGCCCCGACGCCGGGCCGGGGACGCCGGAGTTCGACCTCTTCATCAAGGAGGTCGTGCGCGAGATGACGGTCAAGGCGGGCCAGAAATGCACCGCCATCCGCCGGGCCCTGGTCCCCGCCCGACACATCGACGCCGTTCAGCAGGCGTTGGAGGCGGCTCTGGCTAAGGCCGTGGTCGGCGATCCCCGCGACGAGGGCGTCCGCATGGGGCCTCTGGTCAGCCGCGCTCAGCGGGACGACGTGCGCGGCAAGATCGCCGAACTGGCCAAGGTCGCCCGCATCGTCTTCGGCGATCCCCACCGTGCGGAGATCAAGGGCGCCGACGCCGAGGCCGGCGCCTTCCTCTCGCCCATCCTGCTGCGCGCCGACGATCCGTGGCGCGCCGCCGCCGTGCATGAGGTGGAGGCGTTCGGCCCGGTCGCCACCCTCATGCCCTACCGCGATCTGGCCGACGCCGTCGCTCTGGTCAATCTCGGCAAGGGATCGCTGGTGGCTTCGCTCTTCACCCACGATCCGGCGGCGGCGCGCGAGGTGGTGCTGGGCGCCGGGGCTTTCCACGGCCGCCTGATCGTCATCGACCGCGACTGCGCGAAGGAGTCGACCGGCCACGGCTCGCCCCTGCCGAGCCTGGTCCACGGCGGACCCGGCCGGGCCGGCGGCGGCGAGGAGATGGGCGGGATGCGCGGCGTCACCCACTATATGCAGCGCACCGCCCTACAGGGCTCGCCCCGCACGCTCAGCCAAATCGTCGAGCGCCAACTTCCCGGCGCGCCGCAAACCACCGGCGAGGCCCATCCGTTCCGCAAGCGCTACGGCGAACTCGAGCTCGGCTACACCCTGACGACCGCCAGCCGGACGATCACCCTGGAGAACATCGAGCATTTCGCCCATTTCACCGGCGACACCTTCTACGCCCACATGGACGAGGAAGCGGCCAAGGCCAGCCCGATCTTCGGCGGGCGGGTGGCGCACGGCTATCTGATCCTCGCCTTCGCCGCCGGCCTGTTCGTCGATCCGGCCCCAGGCCCGGTGCTGGCCAACTACGGGCTCGATTCCCTGCGCTTCCTCAAGCCCATGCGGCCGGGCGACAGCATGACGGTGGCTCTCACCGTCAAATCCAAGGCCCCGCGCACCCCCCAGATGGGCGAGGTGCGCTGGGGCGTGGTGGTCACCAATCAGTCGGGCGAGGTCGCCGCCACCTACGATCTGCTGACCATGAACGCGGTTTGAGGGCGGTCGGGTTTGGCTTCGACGCCCCCTCCGGCGCGCGATGCGAGCGGGCATCGCGCGCCACCTCCCCCGCGAAGCGGCGCAGGGGAGGAAAGTGCGAACATCGAACTTCCTCTTTCCTCCTTTGGAAAGCTGGGGAGGTGGCGCGGCGCCCTCTCGCGCCGTGACGGAGGGGGCGTCGGCAATGACGTCTGAAGACCTCCGAGCGTTGCAGACGGAGCGCCTACGCGCCTCCGTCGCCCGCGCCCGAACCCTTCCCTGGTACGACGAACGATGCCGCGAGGCGGGCGCGCCGGACGCCCGGGCGCTCGAACTGGAAGACCTGCCGCGCCTGCCGTTCACCCTCAAGACCGACTTCCGCGACCACTATCCCTTCGGCACGGTCGCCGTCCCGCGAGAAGAGATCGTTCGGCTGCACGCCTCGTCGGGTACCACCGGCAAGCCGACCATCGTCGCCTATACGCGCGGCGACCTGGAGGGGTGGGCCGAGCTGGTGGCGCGCTCGCTCGCCGCCGCCGGGGCGCGCCGCGGCGACATCCTGCACAACGCCTTCGGCTATGGCCTCTTCACCGGCGGCCTGGGCCTGCACGCCGGGGCCGAGCGGCTGGGACTGGCGGTGCTGCCGGTCTCCGGCGGCCAGACCGAGCGGCAGATCCAGCTTATCCTCGACCTCAAACCCCGCATCATCGCCTCCACCCCCTCCTACATGCTGGCCCTGGCCGAGGCGATGGAGCGGTCCGGCGTCGATCCGCGCGCGACCTCGCTGGAGATCGGCGTTCACGGGGCCGAACCGTGGAGCGAGGCCATGCGCGGCGAGATCGAACGGCGCTGGGAGATCGCCGCCCTCGACCTCTACGGCCTCTCCGAGGTCATGGGCCCGGGCGTGGCGCAGGAGCGGGCCGGCGCGCGCGGGCCGCTGACCCTCTGGGAGGATCATTTTTTCCCCGAGGTGGTGGATCCCAAGACCGGCGAGGCTCTGCCCGACGGGGAGCTGGGCGAACTGGTGCTGACCTCGCTCACCCGCGAGGCCACCCCGGTGATCCGCTACCGCACCGGCGACCTCACCCGCCTCGCGCCTCCCGCCGCGCCCCACCCGTTCCGCCGCATGGAGCGGGTGCTGGGTCGCTGCGACGACATGCTGATCGTGCGCGGCGTCAACCTCTTCCCCCGCCAGATCGAGGAGCTGGTTCTGGAATCCGCCGCCCTCGCCCCCCACTACCGAATCGATGTGCGGCGGGAACGCGCGCTCGACCATCTGTGCGTGACCGTGGAGCCGGCGGCGGGCGTGAAGGCGGAGACTTGCGCGCAGGCCGGCCGCTCCCTCGCCCGCCGCATCAAGGACCGACTGGGCCTCAACGCCGAGATCGTTGTGATCGACCCCGGCGCCCTGCCGCGATCGGAGGGCAAGGCGAGGCGCATGTTCGACCACCGGGGATGAGACGGTCCCCTATCCCACCCCCGCCGACGCGGCCTCGGGCGTGGTCGCCAGCCGGGCCTCGGCGGCGGCGACCATGGTCGCGAAGCGCGGGTCGGCGCGGAGGGCGTCCAGGTCGGGATCGACCTTGATGTGGTTCAGCCAGGTCAGGTTGGTGGTCGCGAACAGGGGGCCCATCAGGTCGAGCGCGCCGTCGGTGTCACCCAGGTGGACGCACAGGGCGCAGGCGAAATTGTAGCGCATGTTGAGGTTGTCCGGATCGATCAGCAGGGCGCGATCGATGTAGGCCCTGGCCCGGTCGGCCTCGCCCAGGACCGCCAGGGCGACCACCGCGAACCCCATGGCCGAACCGTTGCTGTGGTCGTGGGCCAGGGCCTCCTCGGTGCGGGCGAGGGTCATCGCCGCCGCCCGCCGCACGCCTTCCTTGTCGCCGATCGCGGTGTAGCAGGAATAGAGCGTTCCGGAGGAGGTGAAGTCCGCCTCCATCAGCGCCGCTGCCCTTTCGTAGTAGCGGATGGCGTCCTCGAACCGGCGCAGGCGGAAACTGAGATAGCCGGCGCCCAGATTGACCTCATAGGACTCCGGGTCCAGGCCCAGCGCCACCTCGATCTCGGCCGACGCCTCCTCGCTGCGGCCGTGTTCGCGCAGATGCCGGGCCTTGACGGCGTGCGGTTCGGCCAGATCGGGGTCGATCTCGAGGGCGCGTTCGGCGGCGGCCAGGCCGTTGTCGCCGCTCTGGCCGTATCGGAAGTGCAGCGAGGTCTGGGCCAGGGCCATGAGCGCCCACGGGCGAGCGTAGCCGGGATCGATCTCGGTGGCCCGCCGGCACAGGCGGACGATCGCCTCTTCGCGCCGCATATCGCCCTGATTGCCGCTGACGTACTGCTGGCGGGCCATGAGATAGAGGTTGTAGGCGTCGGGGTTAGTGGTGCCGCGCCGCTCGATGGCCCGCTTCTCCTCGGGCAACAGCTTGAGCTTGATCGCCCCGACCACGGCTTCGGAAATTTCGTCCTGCAGGGCGAAGATGTCGCCGAGGTCGCGGTCGTAGCGCTCCGCCCAGACGTGGTCGCCCCCGGCCCCGTCGATCAACTGGGCGGTGATGCGCACCCGCAGCCCCGCCTTGCGCACGCTGCCTTCCAGCACATGGCCGACGTTCAACTGGCGGGCGACCTGGGGCACGTCGATCGCCTTGCCCTTGAAGGTGAAGGCGGTGGCGCGCGCCACCACCGACAAGGCGGAGACCTTGGACAGATCGGTGATGATGTCTTCGCTAATGCCGTCGCTGAAATAGTCCTGATCGACATCGCCGCTCATGTTGGCGAACGGCAGGACGCAGATGGCGTGGGGGCGGGCCGGCGGGCGGGCCGTTTGCCCGCTCTGGGCGGCGCCGGCGCCGGGGCCGCCGGTCAGGTCGGCGATGCTGGCGACCACCTTGCGCCAGCCGGGCGCGTCGGCCGCCCCGGTCCAGCCGGTCAGATCGGCGCATTGGATCTGGTCGAAGGGCATGGGCGGGCGAGCCTCGTCGAGGGAGAGTTGGACGAGCTTGCCGTCGGCTCGGCCCCGATTGGCCTCCGAGCGCACCCACTGCGATTGCACCGCGTCCGCCGACCAGATGACCACCACCACCTTGGCCGAGGCCAGCCGCTCCTCGATCACCTCGGCATAGGCCCGGTGGGGCGGCAACTCGTCGTCGCGCCACACCCCGTAGCCCAGCGCCCCCAGAGCGTCGGCCACCTGCCGGGCCTGGGTCGCCGTCGAGCGGGCGTAGGAGATGAAGATGTCGGACATTGGCGCGCCCCGTCCTTACAGGCGCCGGCGGGACCCTAGCGAAGCCGATTGGCCCGGAGCAAGCGAATCGTGGCCGCCCATCGGCCACGTCTCCAGCACGTCCACGAAACGGGTGAGCCAGGCGTTGGTCTGGACGCCATCGAGGACGCGATGATCGATGGTCAGGGAGACGAAGGCCATGGGGCGGATCTGGATCGCATCCGCCCCGCCGATCTCGCGCGCCACCACCCGCTTTTCCAGCTTGCCGACGCCGAGAATGGCCGACTGCGGCTGGTTGATGATTATGGGCGCGGCGATGAGCGAGCCGGAGACGCCATGGTTCGAGATCGAGAAGGTGCCGCCCTGAACGTCGGCGGGGGCGAGCTTGCCGGCGCGGGCGCGTTCGGTGAGGTCGGTCAGGCGCCGGGCGATCTGAAGCAGCGACAGTGACTGCGCGCCATGGATCACCGGCACGATCAGGCCCCTCTCGCCCAGGGCCACGCCGACGCCGATGTTGATGTCGCCGAACACCTCCAGGTGATCGTCATGCCAGCGGCTGTTGACGGTGGGGGCGGCGGTCATGGCCTGGGCGGCGGCGGCGACCAGATAGACGGTGTAGGTGAGGGCGGCGCCGGCCGCTTCGAAATCGGCCTTGTGGGCGCGGCGGTGCGTCGCGATGGCGCTGAAATCGGCCTCGATGACGGCGGTGACGTGGGGGGCGAGCGCGAGCGAGCGGGTCATGTGCTCGGCGATCTGGCGGCGCATGCGGTCGTGGGGGATGCGCCGCGTCTCGCCGGGCGCCGAAGCCGAGGGAGCGCTTTGGCGGGCGATCTCGGCGGCCAAATCCTCGCGGGTCAGGCGGCGGCCCCGCCCGGTGCCGGTCAACGTAGCCGGATCGAGGCCGCTCTCGGTCAATAGCCGGCGCACGGACGGCGACAGTCGGTGTTCGTTCCGGGCCGCGGTCTCGGTGCGGGCGGGCGTCCGTGACGCAAAGGCGCCGGCGGGATGAACGGGTGCCTCGCCCGCCTGTTCGATCCGAATCCGCCCGAGCACCGCGCCGGGCGTGGCCTCGGCGTCGGCTGGCAGAATCAATTCGACCAGCACCCCCGCGCCAGGCGAGGGGACCTCCACCGCGACCTTGTCGGTCTCCAATTCCAGCAGAGGTTCGTTCTCCGCCACCCGCTCGCCGACCGCCTTGAACCAGGTCCGCACGACCGCTTTCGTGCCCTCCTGTTCGAGGGGGGCGAGGACATCGATAGTTTGCGGATCCGCCACAGTGTTCACGACGCGGCCGCGAGTTCTTCTCTCTTCCCCCTCTGGGGGAAGTCCGGCCGAAGGCCGGGATGGGGGCGCGGCCTCGCGCGGTGGTTGCGGCGAGAGCCCGCTTCGGCGCTTCGCGCCACTTCCCCCAGGGGGGGAAGAGAGCGGGATTGGCCAGCGTCTAATGTCCGGATCGACATCAGAACTCCACCAGTTCGACGATCTTCGCCGCGATCGCCTCGGCCGAGGGAAGCACCGCGTCCAGCAGGGCCGGATTGTGCGGGCTGGGGACGTCGGGCATGGTCAGGCGGGCGACCGGGGCGTCGAGGTCGAGGAAGGCTTCGTCGGCTATCGCCGCGGCGATCTCGGCCCCGAAGCCGCCGGTGCGCAAATCCTCGTGGACGATCAGGCAGCGGTGGGTGCGCCCCACCGAGGCCAGAACGGCGGCCTTGTCCCAGGGCATGAGGGTGCGAAGATCGATCACCTCGGCGGAGCGGCCGCTCAGCTTTCCGGCCGCCTCGCACCGCTCGACCATGGCTCCCCAGGTGATGAGGGTGATGTCGTCGCCGGCCATGGTCGTGCGCGCCCGGCCGAAGGCCAGGAGGTAGGCGTCGCCGGGGTAGGGGCGGCGGGCCCAGGCGCCGTCCAGCATCGCCCGATGCTCCAGGAACATCACCGGGTCGTCGCCCCGCAGGGCGGCGCGCAGCAGGCCCACGGCGTCCTGCGCATTCGAGGGAACCGCGACCTTCCAGCCCGGCGCGTGGACGAACCGCACCTCGTCGGTCTGGCTGTGCCAGGGATCGCCGCACTTGAAGAAGCCCACCGGCATGCGCGCCACCATGGGGGCGGCGAAGCGGTTGCGGGTGCGCCAGCGCAGGGTGCCGCAGTCGGCGATCTGCTCGGCCGCCGGGTCGGCGTATTTGCGGAACTGGATTTCGGGAACCGGCATCAGGCCGGCCAGGGCCATGCCCACCGCCCGGCCGACGATGCCCTCCTCGGAGAGGCTGGTGTCGAAGACGCGCGCCTCGCCGAATTTCGCCTGCAGCCCGAGAGTCACGCCGTGGACGCCGCCCTTGGGCCCCACGTCCTCGCCGAAGAGGACCATGCGCGGGTTGACGCTCAGTTCGTGGTCGAGGGTGCGGCGGATGGCGGCGCCCATGTTGATCCGCTGCCCCTCCGGGGCTGGCTCGGAAGTCGTGGGCGCCGGCGTGACGCCGGCGCTGCGAAGGCCGCCCTGAATCTGGGGCGCGTCTTCCTCGGAGAAGACGAAGCGGCCGACGCCGGCCGGATCGGCGTTGGGCCGGGCCTCGGCGGCGGCCCGCGCCGCTTCAACGGCCGCGGCGGCGTCGGCGGCGATCTTGTCCCACTCCGCGCCGGTGAGGAGGGCGGGGACCAGATGGCTTCGCAGGCGGGGCAGGGGATCGCGGGCCCATTCGGCCGCCACCGTCTCGGGCGGCTTGTAGGCCTGGGTGTCCTGGAAACTGTGGCCCTCCAGGCGCGGCACGACCAGGCGCAGCAGGGCGGGGGCCCGCGCTTCGCGCACATGGCTTACCGCCTCATCGACGAGGCGCGCCGCCTCGGCCGGGTCCGCGCCGTCGCCCGAAAGCACGGTCAGGCCGGCGAAGTTGGCCAGATTGGCGGCGATGTCCCCTCCTGGCGTCTGGAAGCTCCCCGGCACGGAGATCCCCCAGCCGTTGTCCTCGATGTAGAATAGCATCGGCAGGGCCAGGGTGGTGGCCATGGTCAGGGCCGACCAGAAGCCGCTGGTGGCCACCGAGGCGTCGCCACCCAGCGCCACCCCGATCGCCTTCTCGTAGGCCGGGTCGTTCAGCACCGCGCGATGGTATTCCACCGCCTGCGCCCACCCGGCTGTCGGCGTATATTGCGACCCCACTCCGCCGCACATCGGCAGGGCCGAGGCGCCCGCCGGGTTGGGGAAGTTGAACACCGCCCCGATGTCGCGCCCGTCCGAATAGCCGCCGGCCCGCGCCATCGACGAGCCGAGCGCGTCCTCGATCGAAACGCCCAGGGCCAGGAGCAGGGGGCGGGAGCGGTAGTAGCCGCAGGCCGCGTCGTTGGGGTCTGTCAGGCGCGAACCCAGCAGCACCTGCGCCAAGTCGTGGCCGCGGGCCGAGAACTGGTAGAGCACCTTTTTTTCCGGAACCAGAACCGTCTCTTCCAGCGCGTCCAGGGCGCGGGATGCCTGGACGAGCCAGGCGACCTTGCGCCAATCGACGTTCAAGCCCGGGCCGTCGGTCAGCGCTTCTGGCGACGGACGGTCGATCACGGACATGGCGCCGCCGCCGGCCAGAATTCTATTTCCGACGGTTCGTTCACACGCCTCTCTTCCCCCTCTGGGGGAAGTACGGCCGAAGGCCGGGATGGGGGCGGGGCCGTGCGCCGTGGTCGCGGCGAGAGCCCCCTTCGGCGCTTCGCGCCACTTCCCCCAGAGGGGGAAGAGAGAAGAATGGCGGACATCAAATCTCGCTCACGACGCTACCATCCCTCATCGACCCGCTACCGGATCGCGTCAACAAGCTCGGCGAGCAGGCGGTCGTTGTCGGCGGGCTTGCCGACGGTGATGCGCAGCCACGCTTCGCCGCGGACCGGAATGGGCCGCACGATCAGCCCCGCCGCCAGCAGCCGGTCGAAGGCCTGGTCCAGCGGCGCGTCGCAGCGCACGAAGACGAAATTGGCCATGGACCGGGTGTGGACGATCCCCGCTTCGCCGAGCGCCCGCTCCATGCGGCCCCGCTCGCCGGCGATGTCGGCCACGGCGGCGCGCAGATGACCCCGATCGGCCAGCGCGGCCACGGCGGCGGCCTGGGAGGGGGCGGCGATGTTGAAAGCGGGCCGCGGCCGGTCCAGGGCGGCGACCACCTCGGGGCTGGAGGCGATGCCGTAGCCGACCCGCAGGCCGGCCAGGCCGTAGGCCTTGGAGAAGGTGCGGATGAGCAGGAAGACGCCGCCCCACGCCTCCAGCAGGTCCAGGGCCCCGGCCTCGTCCTGGAACTCGAAATAGGCCTCGTCGAACAGGATGAGGGTGGAGAGCGCCGTCGCGTCGAGGATCGCCTTGAGGTCGCGCCGGTAGGTCTGGTTGCCGGTCGGGTTGTTGGGGGTGCAAAGGGCCATCGCCTTGGGCGCCCGCCGAAGGGCCGCCTCAAGCGCCTCCACGTCCAGGTCGAAAGCGGCCGTGCGCGGGACATCGACGATCCGCGCCCCGGCCGAGAGGGCGAAGATGTCGTAGCTGGGGAAGGTCGGCCGCGAGAGCAGCAGGGTATCGCCCGGTTCGAGATAGGCGCGGAAGAAATAGTCGATCAGGGCTTCGGAGCCCGGGCCGGTGACGATGCGGTCGGAGGGTACGCCCAGATGATCGGACAAGGCCTGGCGAAGGGCTCCGGACGTGGAGTCGGGATAGAATTCGGCGTGGCCCAGAGCGACGATGGCTGCCTCAATGGCGCGCGGGCTGGGGCCGTGCGGGTTTTCGTTGCTGGACAGCTTGGCGAAATCGAGCCCGCCGAAGCGGCGCCGCGCCAGATCGGGCGTCATGCCCGGCTGATAGGGCGAAATGGCCGCCAGGGCGCCCCGCGGACGCGGATGGGGCGATCCCGCCGCCGCCGATTTCACCGCGCCGATCGTGGTCATTGCTCTCGCCTCGCGCCGGGTCAAACTGGATACTAAGGTCCATCTACGCCAGCGCCGCCTTCGCCGCCACGGTAATGAAGCCGTCGTGAGCGCACGGCGGACAAACGGGATAAGCACGGCGCATCGGCGCTGAAAGTCGAGGTCGAAATGAGCGGAACAGGGGCCGGAAAGGCAAGAAAAGGGCCGGCGACCGCCGCGCGCGGCCGATGCCTGTGCGGCCAGGTCACGGTCGAGATCGACGTCCCGGCCCGCTGGGCCTGGCACGACCATTGCGCCGCCAGCCGCCGCGCCCACGGCGCCGCCTGCGCCACCTATGTGGGAAGCTGGAAAAGCCGCTTTCGCATCACGGCGGGGGCCGACGGAATCACCGGCTTCGAAAACGCCGCGACCCGCACGACGCGCCATTTCTGCGCCCGCTGCGGCACCCCGATCTTCTACGTCCGCGCCCACTCGCCCCAGATGGCCAACATCCCCCGCGCCCTGTTCGATAGCGGCGTCGGCCGCGAGCCGCTCTACCACATCGCCATCGACGAGACCCCCGAGTGGGCCTACGCGGGCGGACCCCTGGCGCCGCTCAAAGGCTTTCCCGGTGTGGTGTGGGAGCGGCCGCGACGGGGGAAGCGGCGGGAGGGACGCATAGTCTGAATTCGCCGGACAGCGGCGCCCATGCGCTATTGGCCGACCTGGAGAAAATGGTGGTGCTGCAGTCCAACGGCAACTCGTCTCCGGTGTGGCGCAGCTCACCCAAACCCAACCTGCCTTCAGGCCATGACTGCGCGCCACTCCGCCAATGCCATCCAGCGGCCTTTAGCGTCATCGCCGAGCCTACGCTGGCCACAACGACAGAGGGGCTTCCGAGGTCTTGGCGTCAGGCGACCGAAACACCGGGCCCGAGCAGCATCGGGGGGTGGAGCGCCGCCGCATCGTGTGTGTGAATGGCCGTGTCGGCCGAACCGCCCAGAGCCGCGATGGCCGCGATGAACCGGTGGCTCGCCGCCACCGTGGCGGCGGCCGGCGGCGACGCTATCGCTTGGGCGAACGCCGGGGCGGCCGCGGTGGTCGAAACGCTGATGTTGGTTCCGCCATGCCCGTCAGAGGCGACCTGGAAGATGGTGTGCCTGTAGTATCCGGTGAGCTGCAGGGTGGCCACCGTAGACGAACCGTTCAACACCACCAGCTGGTCCTGGTTATTGACACTGGCCGAGGTGGCGGCCGTCGCGACCAGTTCGACCGCGTCGCCCACGCGGAGTCCGACGAGGGTGGCGGCGAAGCTCGCCCCCGCATCCAGGCGCAACAGACCGGTCGCATCTTGGAAAACCACAGTCTGGCCCACCGCCGCTGATCTTCCGATTTCGAGCACGCTGCCGCTGGCGATGGCGGCCTGGCCAGAGCCGTAGAGCGCTGCTTGCAGGATCAGGGTGTCGCCGTTGCTGACGTCGATCTGGCCGGTATTCACCAGCGCCTCGGCGATGGTGAAGGTCCCGCCGGACGCGGCTGCGCTGATCAGGCCCTGGTTCACGAGGGTATCGGCAAACCCGAACTGCGAGTCAAACGCGGCCAGGGCGCCGGCCGCGCCGCTGACGATCTTAACCCCGGAGCCGAGCGTGAAGGTCTGGGCGCGGCTTGCCTCGCTGACGATTTGGAGATGGGCCGCGGTCGTCGCGTTGCCGATCGTGATCGTCACATTGTCGATGGCGTTGGCGTTCACGCCCTTGGGGTCGAAGAAGGCAAGCGCCGCCCCCGCCCCAGTCAAATTCACGAGGCCTGGCCCCAGCCCATTGGCGCGGGTCAGGACGACGCCGCCGCCGAACTCTACAGTGGCGCTCGCGGCTGACAGATTGACCGCGCCATGGATCGTGGCGAAACCGAAGCCGCCCCCCTGATAGGTGATGGCGGCCTTGCCCAAATTGAAGGTTCCGTGCTGCAGAAATCCGCCGAGCTCGAGGGTGAGCGACTGTCCGCCGAAGATGGGTCCCCGCCCAAGCTTGACGCTCTGCCCGCCGGCGTCAAGCGAGGCGGCCAGCACGAATGCGCCCTTGTCCACCAGATTTCCCAGAGAGGCGACCGTCGCATGGGCCACCAGCGTGAAGGTCGAGCGCGCCCCGATGTTGATCTGACCGGCGTTGGTGAAGAACCCGACCGATTCGGTCGTCCCGACGAAGACGTCCAGAGAGGCGCCGCCGGAGACGCTGATCGCGCCGGTGTTGGTCAGTGACTGGGCGTCGATACTAAGCTGATCACCGTTGCTCGCCGAAATGGTTCCGGCGTTGACGAAGGTATCGACTAAAATCAGGAACTGGCCAGCAGAGGCGGCCGCAACGATCCGGCCGTCGTTGACCACCGCGCCCGGGCCGGCGGCGGCGCCCAGCGGCTTGTCGATTGCCGCCCGGCTGCCCGCCTGAGTGCTTTCGACGAGGAGATTGGGCCCCAGCGTCAAGGTGGTGGAGACGCCCTTCCTCCCCAGAATCAAGGATAGGGAGTCGCCGCTCTGGCCAGCGCCCAGGTCGACGGTAGCATTATCGAAAGTCTGGTTGCCGGAAAACAAGAGGACGGCGCCCGAGCCGTCGATCGTCACTATTCCCGGACCGGTCCCGCCAGCGCCGGTGAGCGTCAAACCATTCTTGATCGTCAGGCTGGAGAACTGGCTGTCGAGGGCGAGCAGCCCCTGCCAAGTGACGCCGTCCAGGGTCGCGCCGACCGCCTGCGCCGGGTTGGAGCCCGGCCGCACGATGCCGCCGAGAATGGTCCCGGTGATCGACACCGATCCCGCCAGGGGCCCGTCGCCAAGCGTCAGGACCTGGCCGGCATTCTGCAACGTCCCCATGAGCGACACCTGGCCGCTGTTCTGGATCGCGCCTAGATCCGATAGCGCGTATTCTCCCTGGAGTTCCAGATCGGCTCCGGCGCCCACCGCGATCGTCCCGACGTTGTGGAACGAGCCCTTGACGACGAAGTTCTCGCCCGAGCCGATGTCGATCACGCCCGAAGCGGCGTTCGCGAAGGTCTTGCCGCCGGCGATCACCAAGTTATCCGCGGTAATCAGCCCCTGATTGACGAAGGCCTCCGGGCTAATTTCGATCCCGAAGAAGCTGCCCGCCGCCGAGTTGATGGTCCCCTGATTAACGATCGTCGAGCCGGCTAGGATCTCCTGTGTCTGCGTTCCGACCGTGGTGACCGTCGCGTGCGGGCCGAGCGTCAAGACGCCTGTGCAGTCGATGATGCCACCGAAAATCGAGGTTCCGTTGCCGCTCATCACAATGGTGGCGTTGTCGAACGTCTGGTTGCCACGGAAGGTCAGGGTGTCGTCCTCGCCGTTCAGCAGTATCTGTCCTGCGCCGCCCCCCACCGCCGTGACGCTGAACCCGTGAGTGAAAATGAGCGTCTGGAAGTCACCGGCCAGCAACATCGGGCCGACCGCCTTCATATGATCGAAGGTCCCACCTTGGGAGGCCAGTGCGCCGCCATCGAAGGTGAGCGACCCTCCGGCGAGCACGCCGCTGAAGTTCAGCGCCAGCGTTCCGGCGGCGAGATCAAAGCCCGTCGTTACGGTCAAGGAGCCTTGTAGCGACAGGGTGGCGCTAGCGGCGGCCAAGTCCACCGAGCCGGCGGCGAAGGCGGCCCCTTGCGCAATGGTGACGGTGTACGTCCCCTTGGCGTCCACGACGGCCGCCGAGCCGGTGTTCGGCGCGCCGTTCGACCAGTTCGAGGCGCCGCCCCAATCTCCGGAACCGCCCTTCCATCTGGTCGTGACGAAGCCCATGGCGCATCTCCCGTTGAAGAACCAGAAACCTTGTACCCAAAGGACGCATCGTCTGAAATGGGGCGGGGCCGCCCTTCATGCTGATTGCTGGGCCAAGCCCTCGGTTTTTCGCGCTCGAGATATTTAAGAAATATTTTTATCCCCGTTGGGATGGCGTTCGCGGGCACTGTCAGATCAACCGGGCGGGCCGATCATTTTGAAATCTTGTTAGGCCTTCAACCCCATACTTAAGGAGCTCGGTTGCCGCGTCTCCCCTCGTTTTTCCTGGAAGACCGATGGCTGCTGCCCGAAAACCGGGGCAGCGGCGGGGCGAAGCTTGCCCCGGACCGTTTGGTCTGACAACACCCTGCCGGGCGGGGGACTGCTGCACTGAGGCAGTGCCCCGGGCGGCCCTGACTCGCCAATCATCTTTTCAGCGCGCATGGTCTAAACGCATTGGCAGGGGGCTGGGATGGGTGGCATCGAAACCAGAGGTCGCGCAACACCGGATCCAAACACGATCCCTGCTGAACACGTCTTCCTCGGTGACGGCGGGGAAATGGGACGATTGATCCGCGCCTATGACTGGGCGTCGTCGCCCGTGGGCGCCCCCGAACACTGGCCTCCAGGCTTAAGGACCGCGGTTCGCCTGATCCTCACGTCTCGCCACCCGATGTTCATCTGGTGGGGCCCCGAATTGATCCAGTTCTACAATGACGCCTACCGCCAGACGATGGGTCCGGAGCGTCATCCCTCCGCCCTTGGGGATCGAGGTCGAGACTGCTGGGCGGAGATTTGGGACATCATCGGCCCCCAGATCGATCTCGTCATGTCCGGCCAGGGCTCCACATGGCACGAGGACCAGCTTGTTCCCATCACGCGCTTTGGGGCTCGCCAGCCGGTGTGGTGGACCTATGGCTACAGCCCCATCGATCACGATGAGGGAGTGGGCGGCGTTCTGGTGGTCTGCAACGACGTGACGCAACAACATCTCGCCAAGGAAGCCCTGGCGCGAACCAATTCCGAGCTAGCCTCAGGCGTGGATCGGCTGCGGGAGCTTTTCGCACAGGCGCCGGGCTTCATCGCCGTTTTGAGCGGGCCTGAGCACTTCTTCGAATTCACCAACGCGGCCTATGACCGACTGATTGGACGCCGGGACCTCGTCGGAAAGAGCGTGCGCCAGATGCTACCGGAAGTGGCGGGCCAAGACTTCTTCGAGCTGCTCGATCTGGTCTATGTCGAGGGCAAGCCGCACGTCGGCTCGAACGTCCTGGTGGAACTCCAACGCGGCCTCGCCGGAGCGCGCGAGCAACTCTACGTCGATTTTGTCTATCAGCCGATCCGGGACGGATCGCACAGCGTCACGGGCATTTTCGTGGAGGGCTACGACGTAACGTCCCGCGTGGTCGCCGAGGAGCGTCAGAAGGTTCTCACCGATGAAATGAACCACAGGGTGAAAAACACTCTGTCCATCGTCCAATCGTTGGCCAGGCTCACCGGCCGATCGGCCAAGACGGTGGCCGAGTTCCAGACGACACTCACCGAGCGCATCCACGCCATGGCCAAAACACAGGATGTATTAGGCTCCAGACTCATTCACAGCCAGTAAGTGAGGAGCGAGGCGAGGGCGACGGCGGATAGGAAGTTGGCGGCGAGCTTGTCGTATCGGGTGGCGACGCGGCGGAAGTCTTTGATGCGGCAGAAGGCGTTTTCGACCC
>JBBRQW010000033.1:0-29571 GCA_038225765.1 Caulobacterales bacterium
AGATGCGGCTCTATCGCCGCCCACTGCTCATCCGTCAGCCAAAACAACGCGCTCATGATCACCTCCAAGAACCGAGATGACCCTCGGAATCCTGATTTGCCCACCGACATCAACCATCTGATTGGGTTTGGAGCCTAGGATCAGGCGCTACAGATGCTCCTGTCCCCTTTTCACACCGGACTGACCGCGTGGCTCGGGAAGAGGCGTGCCCACGCGGGGCACCTGCCGGGGCTCAGGCGCACCCAGGGAACTGCGCTCCTGTCCCGTGATTCTCTGATCGGTTCATTTGTGCTAGGCCGGCACGGTCCCGGTTTCTTCGTTGGCCTTAGCGTCGTGTTTCTCAAGAATCCTCTCGCGTTCCTCATTGGGGCGATTTGGCCGTCTCAATGGTTGGCGGAGATGATCGTGCGCGACGAGATCGGAGCCCACGGGCTCGACGCACGTCTGTTTCCCATTGACCGACTAGCCGCGCAGGCGCTCAAGCTTGCCAAATTCAAGACGATGACGGCCGGTGGTTGGTACCGGACTGAGCTCTACCAGACCGCCCAGACGTTCGGATGGACGGCGGCGGCCATAGCGTCGGGTATAAGCAGTTGGTCGGCTGCGGATATCAGGAGGGGAGCAGAGCAAGGTCATCCGGACCCGACGTGGGAGATTTTGGCCAACCATGATCCAAGGCGTTTCGCGATAGAGGAACTTGAGAAGACGCAACTTGCCAACAGTCAGCTTCTCATGGCCCGTGCGAGAAATTGAGGGACCGGTGCTCCTGTCCCGTGATCGCGATGCCTGCCGTGCCGCGTTCCAAGGCCTTACAGGCGAACCGCTCAGATTGGTAGGCCCCGGATGCATAGTCGATTCGACGGCTTCGCGATCAATCTCGAACTGGACGACGACGGCGCGTGGCTGGCCCATTTTGTCGAGGCGCCTGAGGACGCCCTCGCCGAACTGGCCGTCGCCTGGGAGGCGGTCAAGGCACCCTATCGCGCCGAAGGATCGCCGGCCGGGTGAGGGCGGGACTTCACGCCCTCAATACGTCCCGCCGGGTGGGCAAGCCTTGGATGGCCCCGAGAAACCGCCGTTCATCGAGAACTTGCCGCCGGCCCCCAGCGACGGGGTTCCGTTGGCGTTGTAGAACCAGGAATAGAAGGCCAGTTCCTGCGGCGTATAGATGATCCCGTTGGCCATCGTGATCGGCGGGAAGTCCGTCCCGGTGAGCGGATCGCCGACCTCCCAGCTCTTCTGGCAGCCGGAAACCTGGCCGATCCCGCCCCAGGCCGGAGTCCGATTGGTGACCAGCGGGTCGTCCAGCCACTCCCCCAGCTCGTGGGCGACGATCGAGATGTTGGCGATGCCGGGCGCGTTCCAGAATCCCGAGGTGGTGTCGTATTCCGCCACCGAATAGGTCTGGGCCGGCGAGCCCTCGGCGCCGTGGTAGCCGATCTGGCAGCCGTTGAGACAGTTCAAGTGGGCGCCGCTGGTGGTCACCACGTCCTTGGCGAGGAAGAGCACGAAGGTGGTCGGCGTGATCTGAGGGATGCTGGGGATAAGGGTCCCGGTCACGTAGGCGTGGAAGGCGGCGGTGTGCAGCACGCCCAGAGGGGCGCATTGGGTGCCGAGGACCGCGCCGCCGCCCAGGCTCTCAACCGTCGCCGCCGAAATCGTCCGCGGCGCGGCGGTCGTGACCTTCAACGCGGTGTGGTAGGCCGTGCCGCGTACTTCTATCCAGTATTCGGCGCGGCGGAACGCATCGATGTAGGTAGCGGCGCCGCCGTCGGTCCCGTCGATCAGGGCCGCGTGCCCGGCGCCGGCGCCGCCATCGAAGGTGACCGGCTTCACCAACGGCGAGCCTTGGAAGGCGGCCAGCGGTGTGGCCTGGCCGGCGATGCAGGCGTCGGCAACCGTAGGGTCGAAGGTGGTTGCGCCGATCTGGACGATGAGCGGCACGATCAGCACGTCGATCGTCGTGGTGGTCTTGCGCCGGGCGAACGGCCTCTGGCCGACGATGGTGTCGGCGTAGAGCCGGCCGTCCTTGGACGCGAGCCGCCTGATCCGAGCCAGCGGGATCGTCGCGCCCAAACGCGAGGCCGCGAGCGCCGCCTCTGGATCGCCCGTGTAGGGAAGGGCGGCGAAATAGCCGACGCCATGGCTCTGCGCTTGCGCCGCCGGCGCCCCGAGCATGGCGAGCGCGGCGATCAGCGGCGCGGCCAACCAACGCCTCAAAGCGACCGGCGGCATCGGGGCCTCCCGAGGGGTGCGCGAAACCAGGCCATCCTGGGTGGGGCCGGCCGGCGGTGTCAAGTTCCTGACCGACAGGCCGCCTCCCTTCCAGGCTTGAGGCGGCGTGTTTCTGACGCGGCGTAGTGGCCCGGTCGCCTTTTCGCGGCGACCCCGTGCAGCGAGGCGGTAGCTGGCGCGGCAATTCACCGGTAGATTGCGCGCCTCGTCCAACTTTCGGACCGTTGATCGGAACATCGCGAACAGGGGCGGGATGGCATGGCTGAACGGGCGTCGGAACGGGATGACGCGGCCGAGGCGGCCCTCTTCGATGCGGCGATCGTCGGCGGGGGGCCGGCGGGGCTGACGGCGGCGATCTATCTGGGCCGGTTTCGCCGGCGGGTTCTGGTGATCGATGGCGGCGAGAGCCGGCTGGGCTGGATCCCGATCACTCACAACCATCCCGGATTTCCGGGCGGGATCGCCGGCGCGACGCTGCTGGCGCGGATGAAGGCCCAGGCCGAGGGCTTTGGCGCGTCGATCCGGGCCGGATCGGTGGGCGCCGTGGGCCGCGCGGGCGCGGGGTTCGCGCTCGATCTCGGCGGCGCTCGGATCCTCGCGCCCTACGTTATCCTGGCCACGGGGGCCAAGGACACGCCGCCGCCGCTGCCCGACCTGTTCGACGCGGTGCAGAAGGGCCTGGTCCGCGTCTGCCCTATCTGCGACGCCTATGAGGTGGTCGACAAGGCCATCGGGGTGATCGGCGATGGCCCGCACGGGGCGCGCGAGGCCCTGTTCATCGCCGACTACAGCGACAAGGTCAGCCTCATCCACCTGGGCGCGGCGGCGCATCTGGACGCTTCGGCGCGCCGCCGCCTGGCGCGGGCCGGCGTCACCGTGGTCGAGTCCGCCGTTCGCCAGGTGGCGGTGGAGGGCGACCGCATCGCCGCTCTCGATCACGCCGACGGCGAGCGGCGGGTGTTCGACACCCTCTATTCAGCCCTGGGCATGACGGAGCGGTCGGGTCTGGCCACGGCCCTCGGGGCCAAGGTCAACGCCGCCGGGTGCCTGATCGTCAATCAGCATCAGATGACGTCCGTCGAAGGGCTGTATGCCGCCGGCGACGTGGTGCGCGGCCTCAACCAGATCAGCATCGCCCAGGCCGAAGGCGCCATCGCCGCCACCGACATCCACAACCACCTGCGGGCCGCTCAAATCCCGGCGTACCACTCGTAGCCGCGGTCTTCCCAGTAGCCGCCCTTGCCGCCCCTGAGGGTGTCCACCCGATCGACCAACTGGATGCGCATGACGTATTTGGCGTGCTTGTAGCCGAGCTGGCGCTCGATCCGCAGGCGCAGGGGCGCGCCGTGGGCGGCGTCGAGGGGCTTGCCGTTCATGGCGTAGGCCATGATGGTCTGGGGATGAAAGGCGTCGAACAGGTCGATGCTTTCGTAGTAGAGGCCCGAGCCGTCGGTGGAATTGTCCAGATCGTCGGCGCAGCGGAAGACCACGTAGCGGGCGCGCGGGTCCAGGCCGACGGTGCGCAGCAGGTGGCCGAGCGGGACGCCGGTCCAGCCGCCGATGGCGCTCCAGCCTTCGACGCAGTCGTGGCGGGTGATCTGGCTGCGCGCCGGCATGGCCTTCAGATCGGCCAGGGTGAACCGGCTCGGCCGGCGAACCAGGCCCTCGATGACGAGCTGGTAATCGGCGAAGCCGCCGTCGAGCAGGGTCTTGTAGGCGTCGCCACCCGGCATGCTGGTGCCGTTGGACTTGAAGATCGGCGAGATGTCCGAGGCCTTGTATTCCCGCGCCAGGGGCTGGCCGGCCAGCAGCAGGCGCTGGCTGGAGAAGGTCAGATCCTCCGCCCCACCGATGAAATTCTGGAACGACGGCGAGGCCGACAGCCGGTCGCACCCGGCCAGCATCAGGCCGCCCATTCCCAGGGCCCCGGCGCCGATGAGGCCGCGGCGGGAGAAGCGAGCGGCGGTCATGGCTGACGCTCCGTCCGAATCGCATAACGGCCGGTGATCATGGAGCGCACCTCGTTGACCACGCCGGCGAGGATGACCTCGACCACATGGACGATGACGAAGAGGACGATGAGATTGGCGGTGATGAAGTGGATCGACCGCGCCGACGGCCGGCCGCCGAACAGGCTGAGCAGCCACGGCGCCGCCGCGTCCACCCCCGGCGACATGGTGAGGCCGGTCGCCACCATCAGCGGCAGAATGATGAAGATCACCGCCAGATAGGTCAACTTCTGCAGCACGTTGTAGTGCTTGGCTTCCTCGCCAACCGGATGTTTGAGGCGGATGTGATCGACGATGTCGCGCAGGATGTTGCGTGGCCGGAGCTGTTCGCCGGTGGGGGCGAGGTCGCGGCGGAAATGCCGGTTGAAGACGCCGAACAGCAGATAGATCAGGCCGTTGATGACGAAGGCCCAGGCCAGGAAGAAGTGCCAGCGCCGCCCCGTGGCCAGATCCCGGTCGCTCGGCAGGGTGGCCCATCTGGGAAAGCCGCGCTGGGCGTAGGAGCCGTCTCGCGCCTTCGAGACGCCCAGGACGCCGGTGGTCACGATCCTGTGGCCGCCGAGGGTGAGGACGCCGGCGGGGTGGTTGGCGCCCGGGTTGACCGCGGTCATCTCCAGCCAGGCGTGGTCGGCGTCGGCGCCGTAGCGCCCCCAGTGCAGCCGCGGATAGGCGTTGAAAATCTGCAGCCCGCTCATCAGCAGCAGCGAGACGGCCAGCACATTGACCCAGTGGGTGATCCTCACCACCAGGGTATGGCGATAGATCACCTCCCGCCCCGCGCGACCCGGGGGCTTGAGCGTGGAGGCCCCCGGATCGAGGGCGGCGTCGGTCGCCATGAGGATCGTCTCCTTGGCCTTCAATCGCCGGCCGGTATCGGGCGCGCCAATTCAACGCTGTGCGGCATTTTCGTCAACTCATGGCGGCGGCCAGGATGGGCCCGCCGCCGGGGGCCTGGACCAGGATCGCGGTGCGCAGGATTGGGTCGGCGGCCTTGGGAAGGGGCAGGGTCTCCGCCGCGCCGCTCCAGCGGCCGAGGCGGGCCAGCTGGCGCACGATGTTCTTGTGCGGCAGGGTGCGCCCGCCGTTCTCGCCGCGCTTGATCGGCACCTCGACGATGCGCGGATCGTAACGGACCAGCCACACGTCGGCGCCCTTGCGCGCCACGCCCGCGCCGATGGTCACCGCGCCGGGGCGGATCGAGACGGCGGGGCCGCCCTCCCCCCGGTCGCCGGCGACCAGCAGGGAGCGCAGTTCGGCCTTTTGCGCGCCCACCCCGTCGCGCCGCCCGTTGATCACCACCTGGGGCGTGAACACATTGGCGTTGCCGAGGCCATGGGCGTAGTCCCACTGCCGGGCGGTGTAGGCCGGGGTGGCGAAGGTATCCTTCCAGCCCAGGCTGTCCCAGTAGGTGACGCCGAAACTGAGCGCCAGGACATCGGCCCGGTCGGCGATGGCCGCGACATTGGCGTTGGCCGGCGGGCAGGACGAGCAGCCCTGGCTCTGGAACAGCTCGACCACCACCGGATGAGCGGCGTCGGCCGCGAGGGCCGGCGAGGCGGCGAGGCCCGCGGCGGCGAGGGCGGTGAGGGCGGCGAGAGGGGCGGGGCGAAGGGTCATGGGCCTTAAGTTCGAGCGCGGCGCCGCCCTGGTTACAGGCCCTTCACGCGAATGTTTACCAAACAAGGCCCGTTCATGTCCGGCGCGGTCTCATGACCGTCACGAAGATCGCCCACATGCGCATCGTCGGCTTCAGTTTGTCGAGGTCGCGCCGGGAGGAGCAAGTCTCATGGTCAAGGTCATATCCGTCGAACCGCTCGCCCACGGATGGGCGCTTCACCAGCCGGCGATCGACAATCCCCAGGTGTTCGTCAGCGGCGCCAAGGCCGAGGACGCGGCGCTCAGATTGGGCGCGCGCCTCGCCGCGGCCGGCGACGCCGCCGAGATCCGCATCTACTTGCGCGATGGCGCCCTTGGCGGCCGCTTCCTCTGTCCGGCGCGACCGGACATCGCCGCCTAGCCGGAAGTGGGCCGAGGAGGTCTTGCCGTCGTCGAATCTTGAACGAATAGATTTTCTCAATCGTCTTCATTGCAACAATCAATTTTTCCAAAGGTCCGGACTGCGCTTTGATTGCCGGGCATGATATCAGGGCCGGCAAAGCACCGCGCCTATGATCGCGGACATCCCACGAGCCTTGGTGGAAGGATTCACGTATGAGCGACAAAATCGAAGATAAGGTCCTTGAAGGATGCCCGATGGCGCGCGGTCGCTCCGGAAAGAGCCGCCATGATTGGTGGCCCGAAACCCTCCGCCTCGAGAGCCTGAATCAACATTCGCCGCGGTCCGATCCGATGGGTGAGGCTTTCAACTATGCGGAAGCGTTCAAGAGCCTCGATCTGAACGCGGTGATCGATGACCTGCACGCCCTGATGACGGACTCGCAGGACTGGTGGCCGGCCGACTTCGGTCACTATGGCGGCCTGTTCATCCGCTTGGCGTGGCATAGCGCCGGCACCTACCGGACGACCGACGGGCGCGGCGGGGCCGGAGGCGGCCAACAGCGCTTCGCGCCGCTGAACAGCTGGCCTGACAACGCCAACCTCGACAAGGCGCGCCGGCTGCTGTGGCCGATCAAGCAGAAGTACGGCCGCAAGATTTCCTGGGCCGACCTCTACGTTCTCGTCGGTAATGTCGCGCTGGAATCCATGGGGTTCAAGACCTTCGGCTTCGGCGGCGGCCGGGCGGACACCTGGGAGCCCGAAGAGCTCTTCTGGGGCCCCGAAGGGACCTGGTTGGGAGATGAACGCTACAGCGGCGAGCGTCAGCTGCACCAATCGCTGGGCGCGGTGCAGATGGGGCTTATCTACGTCAATCCCGAAGGGCCGAACGGCAACCCCGATCCGGTCGCCTCGGCCCACGACATCCGCGAAACCTTCGCGCGCATGGCGATGGACGACGAGGAGACGGTGGCGCTCATCGCCGGCGGACACACCTTCGGCAAAACCCACGGCGCCGGCGATCCGTCGTTCGTGGGACCGGAGCCCGAAGGGGCCGTCATCGAGGATCAGGGGCTCGGCTGGAGGAGCAGGCACGGTGCCGGCCACGGCGCGGACGCCATAACCGGCGGCCCAGAGGTCGTCTGGAGCCAGACTCCGACGAAGTGGAGCAATGCCTACTTCGACAATCTTTTCAAATTCGAATGGGAGCTGACCACGAGCCCGGCCGGCGCGAAGCAGTGGCGGGCGAAGGATGCGCCCGCCGACATTCCGGACGCGCATGACGTCTCGAAAAAGCGCGTGCCGACCATGTTGACCACCGATCTGGCGTTGCGTTTCGACCCCGCCTACGAGAAGATCTCGCGCCGCTTCCACGAGCATCCGGAGCAATTCGCCGACGCCTTCGCCCGCGCCTGGTTCAAGCTCACGCACCGCGATATGGGATCGATCGGGCGCTATCTCGGCCCACTGGTCCCCAAGGAAGCCTTGATCTGGCAGGATCCGATTCCCGCCCCGGATCATCCGCTGATCGACGAACAGGATATCGCGGCGCTCAAGGCCAAGATTCTCGCCTCGGGACTGTCGGTGGCGCAGCTGGTCTCGACGGCCTGGGCGTCGGCATCGACCTTCCGGGGGTCCGACAAACGGGGCGGCGCCAACGGCGCGCGCATTCGCCTGGCGCCCCAGAAGGATTGGGCGGTGAACGACCCGCCCGAGCTGGCGAGCGTGCTCGGCAAGCTCGACGCGATCGCGATGGAGTTCAACGCCGCGGCGTCCGGGGGCAAGAAGGTCTCGATCGCCGACCTGATTGTCCTGGGCGGCTGCGCGGCGATCGAGAAGGCGGCGAAGGACGCCGGGGTCGATGTGAAGGCGCCCTTCACGCCTGGGCGAATGGATGCCTCGCAAGATCAGACCGATGCGGACTCGTTCGCCCCGCTAGAGCCGGTCGCCGACGGTTTCCGCAATTATCGGAGCGGCCGCGAGCAATTCATGGCGCCCGAGGAAGCCCTGGTGGATCGCGCACAGTTGCTGAGGTTGAGCGGGCCGGAGATGACGGTGCTGGTCGGCGGCCTGCGCGTCCTGGGCGCCAACGCCGGGGGATCCAAGCATGGCGTCTTCACCCGGCGGCCGGGGACGCTCACCAACGACTTCTTCGTGAACCTGCTCGACATGCGCACGGAATGGCGGGCCGCCGGCTCGGACAATGCTTTCGAAGGCCGGGATCGCAAGACCGGCGACGTGAGATGGACCGGCACGCGTGTCGATCTGATCTTCGGCTCGCATTCCGAATTGCGCGCTCTCGCGGAGGTTTATGCCTGCGCGGATGCGCACCAGAAGTTTGTGAAGGACTTCGTGGCGGCATGGGACAAGGTGATGAACGCCGACCGTTTCGACGTGGTTTGACGCCAAGCCGACGAGACCGCACGGGCGTGGCTGGTCGGTGGGCAGCCCGCTCAAGTGAGTTCGGCGGCGCCCGTGGCCCGCCGCCCTCGCCCAACCCCTCGCAGCAGCCTCAGCAGCGGCTTCTCCACCCAGGCCCGGCAGATGAGGCCGGCGGCGATGGAGGCGGCCAGGGCGGCGGGGACGAAGAGGGCGGGTCGGGCATAGCCCAGGGTGTGGGCGATCAGGGCCGTGGCCGGCAGGTGGACCAGATAGATGGCGTAGGAGGCGTCGCCCAGAGTCTTTAATGCTGTCTTTAAGGCTGTCTTTAAGGCTGTCTTGAGCGGGCCGGAACTGATCGCAAGGCTCCGCGCTTCCAGGCAAAGCGCCCCGGCCACGATCGCCACCGCCGGCGCGCCCCACAGCAGCGGGCGCCACAGCTCATTGATGAAGCCGGTGATCTCCAGGGCCGCGTAGGCCCCGACGCCCAGGGCCGCCAGGGTGAAACCCCACCTCGGGCCGGGAAGGCGCCCGCTCTCCAGAAGCTTGCCCACCCACACCCCGGCCGCGAACTCCAGCAGCATGGGATTGGCCCCCAGGATGTAGGCGGGGTCGGAGAGCAGGAATCCGGCCGCCACGATCAAGAAAAGGGCCGCCGTGATCGCCGCCGCTCGCCGGCGTTGGGGGACCAGAAGGGCGGCGGCGAAGACCAGGTAGAAGGCCGCCTCATAGGTCAGGGTCCATCCCGGCGGCAGCAGGGGAAAGGGCCGCCCGCGCGGGTCGAAGTGGGGGATGAAGGCCAGCGACAGGGCCAGGTGGCGCCAACCCAGCAGGACCTCGGGCAGGAAGCCCGGCCAGGCCGCGGCCAGGGCGGCGACGGCGAGGGTCGCCAGCCAGTAGAGCGGCGCGACGCGGGTCACGCGCCGCCAGAGAAACGCCCCCGGCGTGGCGGCCCCATCGGCGGTGATTGCCCACATGATGGCCCCGCTGATCACGAAGAACACATCCACCCCGGCCCGCCCGACCTCGAAGCCGCCGCTCTCCCACTGCAGGGCGTGATAGAGCACCACGGCCAGAGCCGCGCCGCCGCGCAGGAATTGGATGGAGAGGAGGGTCTTCATGCCTGGCTCCCCTCCCGACCGCCCCGACCGGCCGGGGCGTCTCCGCCTAGCGCCGCCGACCCGCTCAAGCTACCCTTTTGGCCCGAGGGAACCTCAAAGAGATGCCGAACCACCGCCTCGCCCGAACTCGCGCTATCGCGACCGCCCTGAGCGGCGCGGCATTCTCCCTCTGGAGCCCCCGCGTCACCGCCGCGCCGAATCCAACCTGCCCTGCCAGCCTCGAGGTCGCCGAGACGCCCGGCGCGGTCCCGGCCGGCTTCCGCGCCTTCGTGAACGGCGATCCGCCGACGCGAGCCTTCGGCCGGCCGGCCGCGCATCGCCTCGACACCATCATGTTCTCCGACGGGCCACCCACGGAGATGGCTTGGCTGGCCCCCTCGGCCGGCGGCGAGAGCGCGCAACGCTGGGACTTCACGCCCGGCCGCGGCGCCGCGACCTGGCTTTCCTGCGGCTATCTGGCCACTACCGTCATCGTCTCCATTCCCCTGCCGGCGGCCACCCGAACCTGCCGCGTCACCTACGATCCGGCCACCTCGCCCCCGACCGCGGTCGGCCTCGCCTGCCGGTGACCCAGGCCGCGAAAGCGCGATCGGTCGGCCCGCGGCTCGGCCGTCATCGCGCCCAATTTCGCCTGGGGCTCAGAATCACGGTGGCCAGCCTGGCGACCTTCGCCCTGGCCCGCTTGCTCGGCTTCACCCAGAGCACCTGGGCCGTGCTCACCGCCCTGATCGTCATGCAGGCCAGCGTCGGCGGCTCGCTCAAGGCGACGGCCGACCGGTTTGTGGGCTCGCTGGGCGGCGCGGTGTGGGGAGTGGCCGTTTCGCTGGCCGTTCCCCATGAGGGCCCCGTGAGCCTGGGCGTCGCCCTGACGGTGGGAGTCTTGCCGCTGGCCGTGGTGGCGGCGATCCGGCCCACCTACCGCGTCGCCCCGGTGACCGCGATCATCCTGCTGCTCGGCCCCACCGGGGCGGCGCCCGGCGCCGTGACTTCGGCGGTGCAGCGCATGCTGGAGATCGGCCTTGGCAGCCTCGTCGCCCTCGCGGTCGCTCTGCTGGTCTTGCCCGAGCGCGCCCACGGCCATCTGGCCAAGGCGGCGGGAGAGGCGCTGGGCCTGATGGCGCGTCTCACCCTTCTGCTGGCCGACTCCGTCGGCGGATCCCATGACGGGGACGCCATCCGGGCCGCGCACGACGCCATCCGAGGGGCCATCGGCCAGGCCGAGACGGCCGCCGCCGAGGCCCTGCGCGAGCGGCGAAGCTATCTGACCGCCGGCCCCGACCCCGAACCCCTCTGCCGCACCCTGCGACGGCTTCGCAACGGCCTGGCGACAATCGGTCATGCGGTCGCCGAGCCCCTGCCCGACTCCGTCCGCCAGAGGCTGGACGCGCCGGCCAAGGGAGCTCTCGTCGCCGCCGCCGAGCTGATGACCGCCGCCGGCGTGGCGCTGAGCGCCCGCCTCCCCCCGCCCTCGCCGCGCGGCCTGGAAGAGGCCGTCGCCGCCTTCGAAGCCGCGGTCACCGGCCTGCGCCGCTCGGGCCTCACCCGCGACCTGGCCGACGAGGCCCTCGGCCGCGTCTTCGCCCTCGCCTTCGCCCTGGAGGTGCTTCGCCAGAACCTCGCCGATATGATCGATCGGGCGGCGGAAATGGTGTGAAGAGCGGCGTAAGGCTCCCCAACGGCGCTCGAGTTGCTCGGATGGAATGCTTGTTGAGGGACTCGGGACGAACGTCTAGGATTCCCTAAATGTTCTGTATCGAGAACGGGGGGCCACGGCGATGAATGGCGGGGCGCTCACCTACTACGAGTTCTTCGCCGGCGGCGGCATGGCCCGCGCCGGGCTCGGCGAAAAGTGGCGCTGCCTCTTCGCCAATGACATCGACCCGATGAAAACCGCGACCTATGCCGCGAACTGGGGCGCCGATCGTCTCATTTGCGGGGACGTGGCGAAATTGACCCCATCCGATCTGCCGGACGAGGCGGATTTGGCGTGGGCGTCGTTCCCGTGCCAGGACCTCTCTCTCGCCGGCGGCTATGCTGGATTGGGCCGCCCCGATGGCGTCGGGATGACTCGGTCAGGGACATTCTGGCCCTTTTGGGCGCTTATCAGGAAGTTGAAGTCGGAGGGCCGCGCGCCTCGGATCATCGCGCTCGAGAACGTCCATGGCGTCCTCACCTCGCATGGGGGAAAGGACTTCGCGGCCATCGGGGCGGCTTTGAGCGGCGCCGGGTACAGGTTTGGCGCCTTCGCGATCGACGCCACCGACTTCGTGCCGCAAAGCCGTCCGCGCGTGATCTTCGTGGCGGTGGCGGCTGGCCTCTCGATTCCAGCCGAATTGACCGAGACCGCACGGTCAACGGATTGGCGCCCCAAGGCTTTGGCCGATGCCTATGGCGGCCTATCGGCGACGGCGAAGAGAAAATGGGTCTGGTGGCGTCTGCCAACGCCGCCGGCGCGAAACGCCGTGCTGTCCGATCTCATAGAGGACCGGCCGCGCGATGCGAGGTGGCACACCCCAGATGAAACGGCGCGCCTCATGGGCATGATGTCGCCGTTGAACAGGGCGAAGGTCGAGGCGGCGAAACTGGCCGGGCGCAAGATCGTGGGCGGCGTCTATAAGCGCACCCGTTCCGATGCGAATGGTTTCAAAAGACAGCGGGCCGAGGTTCGCTTCGACGGCGTGGCGGGATGCCTGCGCACGCCGGTCGGCGGGTCGAGCCGGCAAACGATCGTTGTTGTCGAGGGCGACCGCGTGCGCTCCCGCTTGCTCTCGTCGCGCGAGGCCGCGCGCCTGATGGGGTTGCCTGACGACTACAGGCTGCCAGCCCGATACAACGACGCCTATCATGTGGTCGGGGACGGCGTGTGTCCTCCCGTGGTCAGACACATAGCGCATCGCCTGCTTGAACCGATCCTGGCCAGGCGAGCGGCGCCGACGAACCTGATGGCCGCGGAATGACCGCGGGCGGTCGATGTCGCATTCCTCGAAAATCGGATTCGCCGGCGTCGCGCCGGCGCGTATTTTCCGACTCGCCAAGGTAGATTGCCCCAAGTTATACGTCGGTATAACTTGACCGCGAAAGGCCACCATGCACCTCATCAATCTGCGCAAGGTCGGCGGCTCGGTCATGCTGGCCGTGCCCCCCGCCATTCTCGACCTGCTGCATCTGCGGGCCGGCGCCACGGTGGGCGTCGCCGTCGATGGCGGCCGTCTGGTGGTGGAACCCAGGGCGCGGCCCCGCTACACCCTGGCCGAACTGCTGGCCGCCTCCGACTACGGCGAGGCCGCGCCGCCCGAGGATCGCGAATGGGTCGACGCGCCCGCCGTGGGCCGTGAACTCCTGTGAAGCGCGGCGACATCTATCTGGTCACCCTCGATCCCACCAAGGGACGAGAACAGCGTGGCCGTCGCCCCGTCCTCATCGTTTCGCCCGCCCCGTTCAACGAGGCGACCGGGGCGCCAGTGGTCCTGCCGATCACCACCGGCGGCTCCTTCGCCCGCCGCCCGGGCTTCGCCGTGCCCATCGCGGGCACAAAGACGATCGGCGTGGTCCGCTGCGATCAGCCCCGCGTGCTTGATATACAGGCGCGCGGCGGGCGAAAGGCGGACACCCTGCCGCCCGAGATCATGGACGAGGTGCTGGCGAGGGTCGCGACGATTTTCGAGTAGGCGCGACGGGTTGTTCACGGGCTTTCCAGCCCGCCGGCCCCAGCCCCCGACACGGCGGGCCGTCACCCGACCACCCTATTCCTCACCAAATCCTCCACCACCCCCGGATCGGCCAGCGTCGTGGTGTCCCCCAAATTCGACACGTCCCCCTCGGCCACCTTGCGCAGGATGCGGCGCATGATCTTGCCCGAGCGGGTCTTGGGCAGGCCCGGGGCCCATTGGATGGCGTCGGGGGCGGCGAAGGGGCCGATTTCGCGGCGCACCCATTTCACCAGTTCTCCCCGCAAATCTTCGGTGGGCGCGCGGTCGGCCTTGAGGGTGACATAGGCGTAGATGCCCTGCCCCTTGATGTCGTGCGGATAGCCGACCACGGCGGCCTCGGCCACGGCGGGATGGGCGACCAGGGCGCTCTCGATCTCGGCGGTGCCGAGCCGATGGCCCGAAACATTGATCACGTCGTCCACCCGGCCAGTGATCCAGTAGTAGCCGTCGCCGTCGCGGCGCGCCCCGTCGCCGGTGAAATACGTGCCGGGATAGGTGGTGAAATAGGTGGCGATGAAGCGAGCGTGGTCGCCGTAGACGGTGCGCATCTGGCCCGGCCACGAGTCCGTGAGGCAGAGATTGCCGCTCGCCGCGCCCTCCAGCACGCCGCCATCCGCATCGACCAGGGCCAGCTTCACCCCCGGCAGCGGCCGGGTCGCCGAGCCGGGTTTTAGCGGCGTGGCCCCGGGCAGCGGCGAGATCAGGCAGGCCCCGGTCTCCGTCTGCCACCAGGTATCGACGATCGGGCAGCGTTCCTCGCCGACCACCCGGTGGTACCACAGCCACGCTTCCGGGTTGATCGGCTCGCCGACGGTGCCGAGGAGCCGCAGGGACTGGCGCGAGGTGCGCGTCACCGGCGCGTCACCCTCGCGCATCAGGGCGCGAAGCGCGGTCGGCGCGGTGTAGAAGATTTCCACCTGGTGCTTGTCGATCACCTCCCAGAAGCGGCTGACGGTGGGGTAATTGGGAACGCCCTCGAAGATCAGGGTGGTCGCCCCGTTGGCCAGCGGCCCGTAGACGATATAGCTGTGGCCGGTCACCCAGCCCACGTCGGCGGTGCACCAGAAGACCTCGCCGGGCCGATAGTCGAACACCAGTTCGTGGGTCCACGCCGCCCAGGCCAGATAGCCGCCGGTGGTGTGCAGCACCCCCTTGGGCCTTCCGGTCGAGCCGGAAGTGTAGAGGATGAACAGCGGGTCCTCGGCGCCCATGGGCTCGGGCGGGCAGTCGGCGGAGACCTTGGCGGCTTCGTCGTCGTAGGCGTGGTCGCGGCCTGGGCGCATGAACACCTTCGCGCCGGTGCGCCTGATCACCAGTACGCAGGAAACCTCCGGACACTGGGTGAGGGCCAAATCGACGTTCTGTTTGAGCAGAACCTTCTTGCCGCCGCGCAGGCCTTCGTCGGCGGTGACGACGATGCGCGATTGGCAGTCCTGAATGCGCCCGGCGATGGAGTCGGGGGAAAAGCCGCCAAAGATCACCGAATGCACCGCCCCGATCCGCGCGCAGGCCAGCATGGCGTAGGCGGCCTCGGGAATCATCGGCATGTAGATCGTCACCCGGTCGCCCTTGGCCACGCCATGGGCCTTGAGCACATTCGCCATCCGGCAGACCTCGGCGTGGGCCTCCCGGAAGGTGATATTGCGGCTCTCGGCCGGATCGTCCCCCTCCCAGATGATCGCCACCTCGTCGGCGCGCGCCGGCAGATGGCGGTCCAAGCAGTTGGCGCAGACGTTCAGCACCCCGTCCTCGAACCAGCGGATGCGGAAGTCGCGGGCGTCGAAGGAAACATCCTTGACCACGCTGAACGGCTTCATCCAGTCCAGCCGCGCCGCGACATCACTCCAGAAACCGTCGGGATCGGCCTCGACGCGCGCCAGAGCCGCCTCGTAACCCGCCGCGTTCATGTGGGCGCGTCTGGCCCACGCTTCAGGAACCGGGAAGACTTCGCCTTCGCTCATTTTCCGTGTTCCGCCGTGGCCGGGGCGTGGCGCACGTCGTCGGGGCCGAAGGCGCGGGTGGCGGCGGCGAACTCCATCATGATGCCGTTGGGGTCGGTGAAATAGACCGAGCGGACGAAGACGCCGGGATGGTTCTCGCGGCTGGCCCCCATGGGGCTGTCGTCGTGGTTGACCACCACCGGAGTCACCGGCACGCCGGCCGCCTTGAGGCGGGCCAGATAGTCTTCCAGCCCGTCCTCCTCGACGGTGAAGGCGACGTGGTTCATCGAGCCGACGGCGGTCATCGGCTTGGTCGGGAAGTGGGCCACCGAGGCGACGCCCGGCGCGGCGGGCGGGGCGTTCTCCCACCAGAAGAAGGCCAGCAGCGAGCCGCCGCCACAGTCGAAGAAGAAATGCTGGCCGCCGTCCGGCAGAGCGACGGTCTTGACCAGCGGCATGCCCAGAACCTCGGTGTAGAACCGGCGCGTCTCGGCCATGTCGCGGCAAACGAGCGCGAGGTGGTTGATGCCGTTGGTGCGCATGGGCGGGCTCAAGGTTTCATCAGCGAATCGTAAACGCTCCGCAGCGCCTCGGCCGATATGCTGACCGTGCCGCGGAACGGATGGTCCATGGCGGCGATGATAAAGATCACCAGGCCAATGAACAACGAAAGAACGCCGCCCAGGATCAGGTGGACGTGCATCTCCATGTCGAGCAGCCAGATCAGCATGATGTTGAGCAGGGCGCCGATGAAAACGACCCACCAGAGCACGGTGGGAATGCCCGCGCCGACGCTTTGCAGCCGCTGGCGGCGCAGCTCCACATAATGATTGAGTTCGCCGAGCATGGCGGCATGAAGAATGACCTGCGCCTGGTCTTGCGGTCGGAAGGAAAGCAGGGTCGCGTAAAGCCCGACCATGCGCCGCGATCCCGCCGGCGGGATGATCCCCTGCTTCTGCGCGGGCCAGTCGGCCTTGATCGTGACGAGCGTGTAGCGGCTCAGCGCCTGTTGCAGCGCCTGGCGCGCCGGCGGCGGGTAGTTGGAGGCCATATGGTAGAGCGTGGCCAGGCTCGCCGCCTCGTGGCTGACGGTGTCCTCGGTGGTCGAATAGGACTGGAAGGCGGCGATGGCGATGAGGCCCAGCAGGACGCCGTAGATGACCGAGAAACTCGACAGCATGAAGCCGATGAGGTCGTTGGCGCGCCGCTCCGAACGCAGCCGATGATGCACGAAACGCCGAAACAGCAGGCTTCCGGTCCAGGTGACTCCGACGAAGACCGCCGACAGGAGGACGCCGAGCCCCCAGGTCGGCAATTCGTAGATCCAGTAGAACATGCCTTCACGTTCCCGTTTCGACGTCCCGCCGAGCGGCGGCGGCCTCGGCCGCCCGGCGGGCGTCGCCCTTGCGCCTCTGGCGCCTGGCATACCAGAAGGTCCACAGCCCGAGCGCGCCCATCGTCCCATAGCCGAGCACCGGGCTCACAAGCAGATAGGTCCGGATCGACATCTGGAAGACCAGGGCGGCGCTCGCCGCCGCTTCGCCGACCAGCCCAAAGCCCCAGACCAGGGTCATGATCGTCATCACCCGCCGGAAGCGCAGATCGTCCTTGCGCGCTTCGAACGCCTCCGCCTCCGAGGCCGAGCGGCACCGCATGCTCGCCCGGGCAAGCTGGTAGATCAGCGGCCGGCCGATCGCCGCCGAACCGAGAAAGATGAACCCGATCAGGGCGGTGACGAGCTTTTCCCGCAGTTGCAGGAAACGGGCCCCGCCGCCGCCGATGAGGGCGAGCAGGGAAAGGGCGATGCCGGCCAGGACGAGCATCGACACCGCGTCGATGCGGCGTTTGCGCGCGAACTCGAACAGGCTCCAGGCGATCGGCGGGGCGGAGGAGGCGATGAGGGCGCGGACATCGCCCGGATCGCGTTTGGTGAAATCGTAGATGAAAAAGGGGGCAGCGAAATTGACCAGAACCTCAATGCCGATCCCGACGCCGCGCTCGCGGATGAAAAGGCCCGCCTTTTGTATCGCCTCCCTCATCTCTCGCCACCGCCCCGATTTTGTGCCAACCCCTCGATAACAAACACCATCACGGTCCGCCATGCTGTTGCACCTGTCCACTTGGCCGGAGATCGAGGCCTACCTCACCCGCTCGACCGCCATCGTTATCCCCATCGGCTCCAACGAGCAGCACGGCCCGACCGGCCTTCTGGGCACCGACTGGCTGTGCCCGGAGATCATCGCCCACGAGGCCCAGAAGAGCGCCGACATCCTGGTGGCGCCGAGCTTCAACATCGGCATGGCCCAGCACCATCTGGACTTCCCCGGCACCATCGCCCTTCGCCCCTCCACCTTCATGGCGGCGATCGGCGACTGGGCGCGCTCGCTCGCCCATCATGGTTTCGCCCGCCTCTTCTTCCTGAACGGCCACGGGGGCAACGTCGCCAGCCTCGAGGCGGCGTTTTCGGAGCTCTACGCCGAGGCGAGCTTCGCCGGGCGCCGCGCCGGCTTCGCCTGCAAGCTGAAGAACTGGTGGGAACTCAAGGGCGTCTTTCGCCTCGCCCAGCAGCAAGTCCCCGCCGGCCATGGCGGCCACGCCACGCCCTCGGAGATCGCCGTCACTCAATGGGCCTACCCGGATCATATCAAGACGGCGGACTACGCCCCCCAGATCGCCCCCACCGGCCCGATCCGCGAAGCCGCCGACTTCCGCGCCCGCTTTCCCGACGGTCGGATCGGCTCCGACCCCAGCCAAGCCACCCCCGAGAAGGGCGGCGAGCTGGTCAAGGTCGCGGCGGCGGGGCTGATCGAGGCTGTGCGCCAGTTCGCGGCGGAGGTTCCGTCCCCAGAAACAATTTCTTCGCCCGTTTGACCGCTTCCACCACGAAGCTGGAGACCGCCTGGACGCGGGCGAGGCCGGCCAGGTCGGGGTGGGTGACCAGCCAGAAGCTTCGGGTGAGACTCACCGCGTCACCGAGCACCGGAACCAAGCCCGGCTCGGTGAGACCGATGAAATCAGGCAGAATGCAGAGGCCGGCGCCGGCCAGGGTCGCCTGAAGCTGGGCGATGAGGTTGGAACTCTTCAGGCCGACGGCGATCTCCGCCCCCAGGGCTTCGAGATAGTCCAGTTCTTCCGCATACAGAAGATCCTCGATATAGCCGATGAAGCGCTGTCCGGCGAGGTCGCCGCGATGGGTAATCGGCGCTCGTGCGTCGAGATAGGAAGGGGCGCCGTAGAGGCGCAGGCGATAGTCGGTGAGCTTGCGCGCCAAGAGTCGGCCCTTGGGAGGGCAGCGCAGGGTGATGGCCAGATCGGCCTCGCGCTTGGAGAGGCTGAGGATGGCCGGCATGGCCACCAGTTGCACCTCCAGTTTCGGATGGCGCTCGGCCAGCGCCGCCATGCGGCGGGCCAGGAAATAGCTGCCAAAGCCCTCGGGCGCGCCGATCCGCACCGCCCCGCGGACGCTCGTCGCCGCCTCCCCGACCTCGCCCCTGGCCTTCAGCGCCAGGCTTTCCATGCCCTCGGCGGTGGTCACGAAGCGTTCGCCCTGGGCGGTCAGGGCGTAGCCGTTCGGGCTGCGCCAGAAGAGCTTGACCCCCAGGGCCTGCTCGAGCGCCTCGATGCGCCGGCCCACCGTGGTGTGATCGGCCCCCAGGCGACCGGCCGCCGCCGTCAGGCGCCCGGTGCGCGCCACCGCCAGGAAGCTCTTGAGCGCGTTCCAATCGAACTCGGCCATGATAGGTATGTGGATTTCCGCCCAACCGTTCGGCGAACTTTCCACTATTGGGTCGGCGCGCGCCATGAGAAACAGCGGCGACCCCCCGCCGGAGCTTTTTCACCATGCCTTTCGACGCCGAATTCGTCCCCGAAGTCGCGCCCTCCCCCGCCCAGCGCCTCGCCGAGCGCCTGATGGGCCCGCTGGCCGATCCCGATCCGGGCCTCGCCGCCGCCGACCCGGCGCGGCTGCTGGCCTTTCTCTATGTTTCGCCGCGCCCGTGCCAGGCCCTCGACGCCCTGATCGATCGCGCCTAAAGCCCCGGCGGTGACGCCCGCCAATCCGCCTTCGACCCCGCCGTTCAACCCGCCCGATCCGATCGCGGCGGGCGCGGCCCTGGCGCGGGTGGCGCAAAACGCCGCCGCCGCCTTCCAGGCTCTGGCCAGCCGCCGGCCGGAAACCGGCGCCTACGATGCGTCCAAGCCGCTGCGAGCGATGGCCGATTTCACCTTCGCCCTGTGGTCCCATCCCGAACGCTGGCCGGCCCTCCAGGCGCGGGCCTGGCGCGACTTCACCGCGCTTTCCATGGCCAGCGGCGCGAGCTTTATGGGGATCGAGGCGCCCGCCGCCGCCCAGCCGGCGCGAGGCGACCGCCGCTTCGCCGCCGCCGATTGGTCGGGCCAGCCGGCGTTCGATGCGCTCAAGCAGGCCTTCCTGCTGGCCGAGGGCCAGGTGCGAGACCTGGTGGCCGGGGCCGATCTGGACGAGCGCACCCGCGTCCAGGTCGATTTCTTCACCCGCCAGATGCTGAACGCCCTGGCCCCGTCCAACTGGCCGCTGACCAATCCCCAGGTGCTGCGCAAGACGGCGCGGAGCGGCGGCCTCAACCTGCTGACCGGCCTCGGCAACCTCCTGGAGGACGTGGCCGACGGCAAGGGGCTGGTCAGGCGCCGCGCCCCCGCCGCCTTCGAATTGGGGGTCAACATCGCCGCGACGCCGGGCTCGGTGATCTTCCAGAACGCGCTCATGCAGCTCATCCAGTACGACCCGAGCACCAAAACGGTCCATAAAAAGCCGCTGCTGTTCGTGCCGCCTCTGGTCAACAAATACTATCTGTTCGACCTGACGCCGAAATCGAGCTTTCTCAAATGGCTCGTTGACCAGGGTCACACCGTCTTCGTGATCTCGTGGGTCAACCCCACCGAACGGCAGGCCGGCAAGAACCTGGCCGACTATGTGCGCGACGGGGTGCTGGCCGCTCTCGACGCGGTGGAAAAGGCCACCGGCGAGAGGGGGATCGACGTGGTCTCCTATTGCCTGGGCGGGGTGCTGTCGGCCATCGCCCTGGCGTGGCTGGCCGCCAAGGGCCAGAGCGAACGGGTCGTCACCGCCACCCTGATCGCCACCCTGGTGGACTTCGAGGACATGGGCGAATGGGCGGTCTTCGTCGGCGAGGATGAACTGGCCACCTTCGACGATTACCTCGACAAGAAGGGCTATGTGGAGGCGCACGACCTCACCAAACTGTTCAGCGCGGTGAGGGCCAACGATCTCATCTGGTCGGCGGTGGTGACCCACTATCTGCTGGGCGAGGAGGCCAGGCCCTCCGACCTTCTGTGGTGGTTCGACGACGGGGCGCGGATCCCGGCCGGCGTGCTGCGCGACTACGGCCGGCTGATGCTGCACCAGAACCGGCTGCGCGAGGCTGGGGGCATCGTCATCGACGGCGTTTCCATCGACCTTGGAGCCATAAAAACGCCGGTGTTCATGGTGGCCTTCAAGGACGACCATGTGGCGGCCTGGGAAAAGAGCTACGCCGGCCTCGCCCTCTTCAGCGGCGAGACCCGCTTCCTGCTCGGCGGCTCGGGCCACAACGCCGGCATGGTCAATCCGCCCGCCGCGGGCAAACACGGCTATTGGACGGGCGAAGCCCTGCCGGCGTCGGCCGAGGCGTGGCGCGAAGCCGCCGCGAACCGACCCGGCTCATGGTGGCCGGAATGGGAATCCTGGCTCGTCGATCCGAAAGCCAAACGCGTCCCCGCCCGCGCGGTAGGCGGCGGCGACCTGCCGATCATCGAGGCCGCGCCGGGCTCGTACGTTCGAGTCAGTTACTGAACGACGGGAGCGCCCCTACCGTGGCCCGCCAGGCCCTGATCTCCACCCATTTGAACAGGCCCGCCAGGACATAGGGGTCGGCGGCGCTGAAGGCGCGGGCGGCCTCGATATCCGGCGCTTCCAGCAGGATCAGCGAACCGGTCATCTCGCCGGCGCCGTTCAGGAACGGGCCGGCCAGGCGGATGACGCCGGGATGGGCGGCCACGTAGTCGAAATGCGCTTCGCGGGTGGCCAGGCGCAGGGCGAGGGAATCGGGCTTGTCGATGCAGATCAGGGCGAACGTGGGCATCGCGATATATCTCCTCTAGCTTTCCGCCCGCAATGGCCGGGCGAGAAGGGCGTCGATTGCGGCGCCGACGGCCAGTTCGCCGGCCAGGATGGCCCGCACCGCCTCGCAGATCGGGGTCTCGGCGCCCAGGCGGGCGGCCAGGGCCGCGACCGCCGGCGCCGACGCGACGCCCTCGGCCACCGTGAGTTTGCCGGCCAGGGCTGCGGCCAGCGTCTCGCCGCGCCCGAGCGCCAAGCCGACGCTCATGTTGCGCGACTGCGGGCTCGAGCAGGTGAGCACCAGGTCGCCCAGGCCGCACAGGCCGGCCACCGTCTCGGCCTCGCCGCCCAGGGCCACGGCCAGGCGGGTCAGCTCGGCGAAGCCGCGGGTGATCAGGGCGGCGTGGGCGCTGCGCCCCAGTTCGCGGCCCTCGACGACGCCGCAGGCGATGGCCAGGACGTTCTTCACCGCCCCGCCCGCCTCGGCCCCGATCATGTCGCCGGAGACATAGGGGCGGAAGGCCGGGGTGGCGATGGCCGCCGCGACAGTCCGCGCCAGATCCAGGTCGGCGGCCGCCAGGGTGACGGCGGTGGGCAGGCCCCGCGCCACCTCGGCGGCGAAGCTGGGGCCGGACAGGACGGCGGGCCGGGCGGCCGGCACGGTCTCGGACAGCACCTGGCTCATGAGCTTCAGCGACCCGGCCTCGACGCCCTTGGCGCAGAGGACCACCGGAACGCCGGCCCGGGCGTGAGGGGCGAAGGCGGCGAGGGTGGCGCGCAGGTGCTGGGCCGGGGCGACGGCGAGGATCAGATCGGCCTCGGCCAGATCGGCGGGATCGGCGGTGGCGCGGATGGTCTCGTCGAGGCGCACGTCCGGCAGGAAGAGCGGGTTCTGATGGTCGGCGTTGATCCCCGACACCACCTCCGCCTCGCGCGCCCAGACCACCGGCGCCAGGCCGGCGCGGGCGCAGACCTGGGCCAGGGCCGTGCCCCACGCCCCGCCGCCGATAACGCCCACCCTCTTGACACTCCAGTCGCTCGTCATGCCTTGGCCCCCTTTCGCCCCGCCACGTGGGTGGGGTGGAGCCGCGCCGCCGCCTCGTCCAGCGGCCATCGCGGGCGCGCCACGGCGTCCAGATCGTCGGTGAGACCCAGCGCCAGCCGCTCGGCCCCGGCCAGGGCGATCATGGCGGCGTTGTCGGTGCAGTAGGCCAGCGGCGGGGCGGCGAAGCTGAAGCCTTCGGCGATCGCCAATTCTTCCAGGGCGAGACGCACGGCGCGGTTGGCGGCCACGCCGCCGGCGACGACGAATCGCCAGGCCTCTCCCGCGTGATCGTGGGCGTAAGCCTTCATGGCCCGCGCCGTCCGTTCGGTTAGCTGGCAGGCGATGGCGGCCTGGACGGCGGCGGCGAGATCGCGGCGGTCCCCGTCGGCGGTAAGGCCGGCGGCCAGGCGGGCGGCGGCGGTCTTCAGGCCGGAGAAGGAAAAGTCGCAGCCGTCGCGTCCCGCCAGGGCGCGGGGGAGGGGAAAGCGGGTCGCGTCACCCCCTTCCGCCAAACGCTCCAGAGCCGGGCCGGCGGGATAGGCAAGGCCGAGCGCCCCGCCGATCTTGTCGAACGCCTCGCCGGCGGCGTCGTCGATGGTCGTTCCCAGGCGTCGGCAGGCGCCCACCCCCGCCACCGCCAGAAGCTGGCAATGACCGCCGCTGACCAGCAGCAGCAGGAAGGGATAGGGAACGTCGGCGGTGAGCCGGGCGGAGACGGCGTGGCCCTCCAGATGGTTGACGGCGATCAACGGTAGCCCGAGCGCCAGGGCCATGGCTTTGCCGAACGACAGGCCCACCATCACCCCGCCGACCAGGCCTGGCCCCGCGGTGGCGGCGACGCCGTCGAGGTCGGCCGCGGCGACCTCCGCTTCGGCCAGGGCTCGGCCGGCGACGACGTCGACGGTCTCCACATGCGCCCGCGCCGCGATCTCCGGCACCACTCCGCCGTAGGGGGCATGGTCGGCGGTCTGGCTCAGCACCACGCTGGAGAGAACCTCGGGGCGCGCGCCCGGCGCCAGCCGCACCACCGCGGCGGCGGTTTCGTCGCAACTGGTCTCCAGGCCCAAGACTGTAAGGGGAACGGTGAGGGGTTTTGCGGTCATCTGGCGTTGCCGGGGGAGGCCCCGTGGGGTAGCCGTCCTGGCATGATCAGGCAACAGGTTCGCATCGGCACGCGGGCGTCCAAGCTGGCCCTGGCCCAGGCGGAGCTGGTGCGGGCGGCGATCGCCGCCGGTCTCGAAGGGGGCCTGGAGGCGGCGGCGCTGATCCGCATCGCCACCACCGGCGACCGCATCCTCGATCGGCCGCTCATGGATCTCGGCGGCAAGGGCCTGTTCACCAAGGAGATCGAAGAGGCGCTCCTGGCGGGCCGCATCGACTGCGCCGTCCATTCGCTCAAGGACATGCCGGCCGAGGCCCCGCCCGGCCTGGTCATCGCCGCCATTCCCGAGCGGGAGGATCCGCGCGACGCCTTTCTCAGCCTGGAGTTCGACCGCCTGGACGCCCTGCCCCTGGGCGCGCGCCTCGGCACCGCCAGCCTGCGCCGCCAGGCCCAGGCCCTGCATCGCCGGCCCGATCTGCACATCGTGCCCCTGCGGGGCAATGTGGACAGCCGGATCGCCAAACTGGAACGCGGCGACGCCGACGCCATCGTCCTGGCCGCCGCCGGGCTCAACCGCCTGGGGCTGGGGGCTCTGGCCAAGGCGCTGATCGATCCGGTCGAAGCGCCGCCGGCCCCGGGGCAAGGCGCCCTGGCCATCCAGACCCGCGCCGCCGACGCGGGGGCGCCCTGGCTCGCCGCCCTGCGTCACCCGCCGACCATGTTGGCGGCGGCGGCGGAGCGCGGCGCCCTGGAGGCCCTGGAAGCCTCCTGCCGCACCGCCGTGGGCGCCTTCGCGCGCCTCGAGGCCGGACGGCTCGCCTTGATCGTCGAGGCCCTGTCGCCCGACGGGGCCCGGCGGTTTCGCCGCCAGGGCGAGATCGCCGCCGCCGCCGGCGAAGAGGCGGCGCGCGATCTGGGGTTGCGGCTCGGGGCCGAGATTCGCGACGAGGGGGGCGAGGCGCTGCTCGCGCCGGCTTGACCTGAGCCGATGAGAACAATCTGGATCACCCGCGCGCGGCCTGGGGCTCAGGCCACCGCCGAGCGGGTGCGGGCTCTGGGGTTCGAGCCGGTGGCGGCGCCTTTGCTCGCCGTCCGCGCCCTGGGAGCGGGGCCGATCGATCTGGCGGGGGTCGGGGCGCTCGCCTTCACCAGCGCCAAGGCGGTGGCGGCCTTCGCGGCCCGCGCGACGGCGCGATCCTTGCCGGTCTTCGCGGTGGGCGCCGCGACGGCGGCGGCGGCGCGGGCGGCGGCCTTCGCGGCCGTGGTCTCCGCCGAGGGCGACGTGAGCGCCCTGGCGGCGACGATCGCGGCGTGGCCCGCGCCCTTCGCCGGCGCGGTTCTCCATCCCGCCGCCGCCGAGCCAGCCGGAGACCTGGCCGGCGCCCTGGCGGCGCGCGGGATCGAGGCGCGGACCCTCGCTGTCTATGAAACCGTGGCGGCGCGGCTCTCGCCAAAAACCCGCGCCATGATTCCGCGTTTCCTCGCCGTCCTGCTTCATTCGCCCAAGGCGGCGTGGCGGCTGGCCGCCATTCTGCGCCAGATCGAGGCGCCTGATCTCCACATCTGCTGCCTTTCGCCGGCCGTCGCCGCGCCTTTTCCGGGCCTGGGCCCGCGCCGATTGCGCGTGGCCGCTTTGCCCAATGAGGGCGCCCTGCTAAACTTGATCGTCGATCCGAGGTTTTCATGACCGCTCCGCCCGATTCCGCCGAGCTCGCCCCGACCCGCGATCCCGCCGCCTATGGGTCCCGCCCGCTTATGAGCCGCGGCTTCTGGATGATGATCGGGTTCGCCGTTCTGTGCCTGGCGGCGGCGGCGGTGGTCAGCCTGGGGCCACGCTTCTTCGCCCCGCGCCCCATCGCGGCGACGGCCGGCGGCCCGGTCGCGGCGACCGCCGCTCCCGCCTACGCCCCGCCTCCCGCCGCGCTTCCCGCGCCGGCCCCGGCAGGCGCCGCCTCGCCCGATCGGGTCACCGCGTTGGAGGCCCGCGTCCAGCGGCTCGAGAGCAACCAGGCGCGCGACCTGGACGCCGCCGCCGCCGCCCTGGCCGCCGCCGCCCTGAGCGAGGCCGCCGCCCAGTCACGCCCCTTCCTGAACGAATTGGCGGCCTTTCAGCGCCTGCTTCCCGGATCGCCGGACGCCCAGGCCCTGGCCCCGCTGGCCGCCCAGGGCGCGCCGACCCGCGCCGCCCTGGCCGGCGAACTGGCCGACATCGCCGCCCGGGTTTCGGTGGCGGCCAAGGCGCCGGCCAGGAACGCCGGCTTCATGGCCCAACTGGCCTACGCGGTTTCCCGCGTGGTGAGCGTGCGGCGGATCGACGGGGCCGGAGCCGGGCCCGACGCCGCCTTGGCGCGGGCGCAGCGCCTTGTCGGCGACGGCGATCTGGAGGGGGCGTCGGCGGTGCTGAACGGGCTGCCCGGCGCGACACGCGAGGCGTTGGCCGGCTGGCGCGAGCGCGCCCGGCGGCGCGTCGAAATCGACCGCCGCATCGCCGGCCTGCGGGCCCAGGCGGCGGCGGACCTGTCGGCGGCGGAGCTCGCCTCGCCGGGATCTCGGCCATGATCCGTATCGCCCTGGCCATTTTCGTGGTTTCGCTGGCCATCGTGGTGGCCATCTCCCTGCAGGGCGACCCCGGGACGGCGAGCCTGACCTGGCTCGGCTGGCAGCTGGACGCCACGGCGGCGGCCGGGGTGCTGCTGATCGGCCTGCTGGCGCTGGCGGCCACCGTCTTCTGGCGCGCCCTGGTGTGGCTGCTGGAGGCGCCAGCGAGAGCCGCCCGGGCCAATTTCGAGACCCGGCGGCGCCTCGGCGGCGAGGCCTTGACCCGCGGCTTTCTGGCGGCGGCGGCCGGCGACGGGCCCGAGGCGCGGCGCCTGGCCCAGAAGGCCGCCGAATTTTCCGACGAGACGCCGCAACTGGTGCGCCTCCTCTCCGCCCAGGCCGCCGAGACGGCGGGTGACCGCGCCGCCGCGCGCGTCGCCTACCAGGCCATGCTTGGCTTCCCCGAAACGCGCCTGGCCGCCCACCGGGGCCTGATGCAGATTGCCCTGGCCGATGGCGACGCCGTCGAGGCGGCCGGCCAGGCGAAGGCCGCTTACGACCTCACCCATACCGCGAGCTGGGCTTGGCGCGCGCTTCTGCAGGCGCGGCTGGAGGCGGGCGACTGGCCCGGCGCCCTGGCCCTGGTGGCCGGCGCCCTGGAGCGCAAGATCGTCTCGCCGCTCATCGCCGAGCGCGCCCGCGCCGCCCTTCGGGCCGCCAGCGCCGCCACCCTTGGGTCGGGCGCCCAGGCGCTGGAGTTCGCCCAGGCGGCCGCCAAGGCGCGGCCGGACTTCACCCCCGCCGCCGTGATCGCCGCCGGACTGCTCGCCGCCGAGGGTCGGGCGGGGCGCGCCGCGCCGCTGATCGAAGCGGCGTGGAAGGCGCGCCCCCATCCGGCCCTGTGGTTGGCCTGGCGCGACCTGCGCACCGACGAGACGCCCAAGGAACGCGCCGCGCGCCTCCTCATCTTGGCGGCGCTCGACCCCGATGTCCGCGAGAGTCGCATCCTGGCCGTCGAAGCGGCCCTGATCGCTGGCGACGCGGTCGCCGCCCGCGCCGCCGCCAAGGCCTTGGAGTCCGAAGCCACCACCCAGCGCCTGGCGGGCCTCATGGCCCGCGTCGCCAACGCCGAGGGGATGCGCGACGAAGCCCGTGCCTGGGTCGCCCGCGGATCGGCGGCGCCCAGGGAAACCGAATGGTCCGACATCGATCCCGCCGGCAAGGCCTTCGCCTACACCCCCGCCGACTGGGCCCGCCTGACCGCCGCCTACGCCGAGACCGGTGAGCTGATCCACCCCCGCCACGAGCGCGGCGAGGCGACGATCAACGACCTGCCCCAGATTCCGGCCGCCTACGCCGACAGCGCCGCCTTCATCAGCGCCGCCGAGAGCGGCGGTCCCTTCCCGCCGATCGTCGATGACAGCGATTTCGGCGACGCCCTGCAACCGGCGGGCGGCGAGGGCGCCTCCTCTCCGCCCTGGGGATTTCTGGCGCGCAAGGGGCGGTAGAGGGGCCCGCCGCGCCATGGCGCCTTGACCGGCCCGCGCGCCGCGTCTCTAGTGGCGACAAGAGCAAGGGAGGGCGAGATGCTGAAATCGATTTCGGTGGGCGTGTTGGCGGCGGGTATGAGCTGCGGCCTCTTTGTCTGCGGCGCGGCGCCGACCCACGCCAGGCCCGCCTGGCGCCCGGGCCATCATCACTACAGGCCCCATCGCGGCGGAAACGGCGGCGCGGTCGTCGCCGCGGGGATCGCCGGCCTGTTCGTCGGCGCGGCGATCGCCAACGCCAACCGCTACGATCCGCCGCCCGCCCCGATCCCCTACGCCGACGTGGACCCCTACACCCAGCCCTACCGGGGGCGCGATTGGCACGGCTACTGCGCGGCCAAATTCAGCACCTACGATGCGCGCGACGGCCGCTATCTGGCGTTGGACGGCCGCCGCTATCCCTGCCATTGACGCCAGAGAAGTTGGCGCGTGGGGCGCGGCGCGCTAGAGAGGGGCTAGCCCTTGGGCCGCCTTAGCTCAGCCGGTAGAGCACCGCATTCGTAATGCGGGGGTCGTCAGTTCGAGTCTGACAGGCGGCACCACAATGAGTGAAATTATTCAATACGTTACGTTGTAGTGACTCCGCCGAATTTGGCGTCCATTTCATCCCCGATATCAAACCGATACCGGCGCGAGCATCTTGATCGACAAAAACTTCACCGTCCGACGGACGTGAGCGCTGGCTGCGGTCCTCGGCAATGAACAGGAGGCCGCGCTAGTCATCGCCGCCGGACGCGGCTAGGCACTCCGTGTCGTCTCGCCACTGTCGGGGGGGTGCGCGAGGCTGGGCAAGCAGGTCACATGTGGATCCGATTATCAGGCGGTCCGGCAATGGCAAGTTGTGACTCTAAGCCGAAGTTCCGAGCGTCCGCATTCGGGCTGAAAGGCTCGGCATTCGGCGAAAGTCTGCTTCGCGGCCGGGACCGAGCGGCGAGGTTCGACCCAAAGCGGAACTTGGCGGTGGGCAACGCAGGTCTGACGTCGAGCTCCCGTGTGGATGGCCGAGGTCAACCGGTGCAACTTCGGACGCGGGCAGCCGTTATGGGTCTACGCGACCGATCCCACGGGTGTTGTCCGACACAATTCCGACCCTTCGCAACGTCCCGGCCCCTGACTTTCGCTCCGCGAGCCGCCGGTTTTCCGAGGGCTTTCTATGCCTGCCCAAGACCCCACCTCCGAAGATGTAGCCCTCAGTCTGACCTTGGCGGTCGTTATCTCGTCGCCCGCGCCCCTGTTGCTCTTAGACGGTAACCTCACCGTCATCGCGGCGAGCACCTCTTTCTGCGACGTCGTCGGCGCCGACGAAGGGGAACTGACAGGCCAACCCCTATACGCCCTGGATGCTGGCGAATGGGATAGCCCCGAACTGCGCTCCTTGATGACCGCGACTGTGTCGGGTGATGGGACGCCGGACGCTCGCGACATCGCCCTCAAACAGCCCCGCAGGGAGGCTCGCCACCTGATCGTCCAGGCGAGGCGGCTCGTCTACCTGGACCTTGAGCAGACGCGGGTCCTCGTCGCGGTTTCGGATGTGACGGAAGCGATGGCCGACGCCGCCCTGAAGGAAGAGGCGGCCCGCGAAAACAACGTGCTGTTGCAGGAGGTCCGCCACCGCGTCGCGAACAGCCTGCAGATCGTCGCCAGCATACTCCTGCAGAATGCGCGAAAGACGACGTCGGATGAGACGCGCGGCCATCTCAAGGACGCCCATCACCGCGTGATGTCCGTCGCCGCCCTCGAACGGCTCCTCTCCACCTCCGCGCGTGGCGACGTCGACGTCCAAGCCTATTTAACGAGCCTTTGCGAAAATATCTCGGCTTCGATGATCGGTGAGGCCGACCTGATCTCATTGA
>JBBRQW010000034.1:0-28641 GCA_038225765.1 Caulobacterales bacterium
CCGCCAGCACCCCCACCACGCTCTCACAGCCGACGGTATCGCTCTCGACGGTGCGCCCGTCGGTCATCACCGTGACCACCGAGACCACCGCCGTCTGCGGAAAATAGACCCACTCGACCGGATAGTCCGGCTCGTAGAGGATATCGCCGGAGGCGAGCTCAACATCCCGCATATCGACCGCCAACGCCTCGGCGTCGGCTTGGTTGAGCGCCCGCAACACGAAGTTTCGATGTCCCACGCCCACCCCACAGATCGACTCACGGGCCGCCATAGGTCCGCGCGGTTACCGGGACAAGAGCGCGCGGTTCATGGGCGTCACGGTCAAGGCGCGCGAGGCCGGCGCCACGCGAAAATGTCGCCCTGTCGAAACCAAACGGTAAATTATCCGCCCCGTCTGTCGGCTAGGCGATACAAGCACACACTGACGCTTGTTAATAGCAAGCCATGAAGACCTATCTTCTTTACATCCACGACGATCGTTACACCGTGCCCACCTTGGATTCGATCGCCGTGGACGGCGACGAACGGGCCCGTGAACTGGCCCTCGAACGGCTGGCTTCGTCGCCGCATTACCGTGCCGCGGACCTTTGGGAGGACGACCGGCTGGTGGAAAAACTGACGAGGCCCTCCAACCCGAGGCCAGCCTGAAAGTCGAGCGGGACTCCATCGGAACGGGGGAAGGGGCCGGGACGTTTGAAGAGGGAACGAATCCTCGAACCAATCCTTAGGAGATTCGACCATGGATGCCGATCGGACGACTGCCAAGGCGCAAGGCGCGGCGGACAAGGCGCGGAGCGCCTTCAACGGGCGCGTGGACGATGTGCGCGAAACGATCAAGAACACGGCCGACCAGGCCAGGGGCGTCGCCCAGGACCTTTACGGTCGCGCCGCCGACCGCGCCCAAGGGGTGGCGGGCGATATCGACACCATGATCGGCGAACAGCCCTATGTCGCCCTGGGCGTGGCGGCGGTGGCCGGCGTGGCCGTGGGCCTGATCCTCGGACTGGCCCTGGGGTCCCGCGACTAGGGCCGATCCCCGCCCAGGGCGAACGCGGCGTCGATCAGGCCGACGTGGGAGAAGGCCTGGGGGAAATTACCGACCAGGCGGGCGGCTTCGGCGTCGTACTCCTCGGCCAGCAGGCCCACGTCGTTGGCCAGGGCCAGCAGGCGGCGAAACAGGCGTTCGGCTTCCTCCCGCCGTCCCAGCGCCACGTAGGCGTTCACCAGCCAGAAGCTGCAGGCCAGGAAGGCGCCTTCGCCGGGCGGCAGGCCGTCGTCGGCGTGGGCGGTGTCATAGCGCATGACCAGGCCCGACGGGGCGAGCAGCTCCCGCTCCACCGCCGCCACCGTGCCGGCGAACCGCGGGTCGGTGGCGGCGATGAAACCCAGATCGGCGATCAACAGCAGGCTGGCGTCCAGCGTCGGATCGTCGTAGGCGCGGACGAAGGCGCCCCGCGCCGGATCGAAGCCCTTTTGGCGCACATCGTCGGCGATCGCCGATCGCAGAGCGCGCCAGTCGTCCGCCGGCCCCTCCAGGCCGAATTCCTCCACCGCCCGCACCGCCCGATCGATGGCCACCCAGGCCATGATCTTTGAGTAGGTGAAACAGCGACGCCGCCCGCGAACCTCCCAGATGCCGTCGTCGGGCCGATCCCACACCTTGGCGACATGCCGGACGAGAAGGCGCTGGACCGCCCAGGCTTGCGGATCTTCGGCCAGACCGCCTTTTCGGGCGTGATGGAAGGCGTCCATGACTTCGCCGTAGACATCGAGCTGGAACTGTTCGTGGGCGGCGTTGCCGATGCGCACCGGGCGCGAGGCGGCGTAGCCGACCAGCCAGTCCGCCTCCCATTCGGGCAGCCGGCGCTCTCCCGCCACGCCGTACATGATCCGCATATCGGCCGGATCGCCGGCCACCGCGCGATGCAGCCAGTCGCGCCAGGCGCGCGCCTCGTCGAAATAGCCGGCGCTCATCAGAGCGCGCAGAGTGATGCTGGCGTCGCGCAGCCAGCAGTACCGGTAATCCCAGTTGCGCACCCCGCCCAGTTTCTCCGGCAGGGAGGTGGTGGGCGCGGCGACCACTCCGCCGGTGGGGGCGTAGGTCAGGGCCTTCAAGGTGATCAAGGACCGGCGCGCCGCCGGCGGATGGCGCCCCTTGGCGACCCAATCGGACCAGAAGGCCCGCGTGTCGGCCAGCGCCTCGGCGGCGTCGATGGCGGCCGGCGGGGCCAGCCAGGACGGGCCGTAGGACAAGACGAAGGCGGCGACCTCGCCGGCCCTGACGGTGAAATCGGCCACCGTCTTCATGTCCTGGCCCCGAATGGCGATGGGGGTGCGCAGCACCGCCATGTCGGGGCCGGCGATGAAGCGCGCGCCGCCATCGTCTAGGCGGCTGACCCAGGGAACGGTCGCGCCGTAGCCGAAACGCACGATCAGCTCCATGCGCAGGGCGACCGCCCCGGCCTCGCCGGAAATCATGCGAACCACGTGGGAGGCGCCATCCGCGGAGGCGCGACCCTGAACCGGCATGAAATCCACCAGCCTCGCCGCGCCCTCGGCGGTCTCGAAGCGGGTTTCGAGGATCAGGCTGTCGCCGAGGTAGGACCGCGCCGCCGCGACCTTGGCCGCTGCCGGCGCGATCCGCCAACGGCCGTTGCCGGCTTCGCCGAGCAGAGCCCCGAAACAGGCCGGCGCATCGAACCTGGGCCAGCACAACCAGTCAATCGACCCGTCCGCCCCCACCAGGGCGGCGGTCTCGCAGTCGCCGATCAGGGCGTAGTCCCCGATCGGCTGGGAATGGGAGGGCCGGCGATTCACACCCGGCCCGGCGGCTTCCTCAGCGGATGGGCCGCCACCTTGCCGCGCAGCTTGCCCACCGTGTCCGCCGACACCGGCGAAGCCGCGTTGCCCCAACTGTTGCGGATGTAGGTGGCGACGGCGGCGACCTGGGCGTTGGTGAGCTTCCAGGCGAAGGCCGGCATGGAAAGCGCCGTCGGCCGCGCCTCGGTGGCGGCGGTCTGGGTTCCGGTCAGGATGAAATGGTCGAGGGTGGTGGGATCGGACGACTGGACATTGGCGTTGCCCGCCAGGGGCGGGAAGAACCGCGTCGCCCCCACCCCGTTCATCGTGTGACAGGCCGAACATTCGTCGATGTAGATGGCGCGGCCCGCCGTCATCACGGCGGTCCTGGGGCTGGCGGGATTGGCCGCCTTGGCCGCCGGCAGGCTCTTGAGATAGACGGCGACGGCGGAAAGATCGGCGTCGGTCATCTTGGCGGTCGAGACCTGGACGACCAGGCTCATCGACCCCGAGGCGCTGGAGCGGGCGTTGCGCCCGGTCTTGAGAAACTCGACGATGTCGGCGGCGCTCCACGATCCCAGGCCGCCGCGCCGCTCGCCGCTCAGATCGGGGGCGAACCAGTTGTCGATGACCCCGCCCCGCAGGGCGTCGTCCCCCTTGTCGCCCATGGCCAGGGTCTTGGGCGTATGGCAGGCGCCGCAGTGGCCGGGACCCTGGACGATATAGGCGCCGCGATTCCATTGCGCGCTTCGCCGCGCCGCCGGCCGAAAATCGCCCTCCTTCAGATAGAGCCAGTTCCAGAAGGTCAGGCCCCAGCGGATGTTCAGGGGGAACGGCAGGGTGTTGGCCGGTGGCGTGTAGCCGACCGGTTTCACCGACAGCAGATAGGCGCGGATGGCGTCCACCTCGGCGCGGGGGACGCGCGTATAGTAGGGGTAGGGCATGGCCGGGTAGAGGTGATGGTTCTGGTCGTCCCTCCCCTCGTGCATGGCCCGGTAGAAATCGGCCTCCGACCATGAGCCGATGCCGGTGTCCTTGTCCGGGGTGATGTTGGCGCTGTAGATGGCCCCGAACGGCGTCGTGAGCGGCAGGCCCCCGGCATAGGGCTGGCCGCCCGGCCGGGTATGGCAGGAGGCGCAATCACCGAGGATCGCCAGATAGCGCCCCTGTTCGACCAGGGCGGCGTTGGTGGCCGGCGGAGCGGGCGCCGGCGCCTGGCTGACCGCGCCGCTCGCCAGAGCGCCCAACGCCACGGCGGCGAGGATCGCCCGCGCCCCGCCCATCACGCCTGAACCAGGGGCTTGCCGGGATCTTTCAGATACTGGGTCTTGATGGCTTCGGCGGCGTGGAAGGCGAGGGCGGCGACGGTGCCGGTGGGATTGTAGCCGGCCTGCTGGGGAAAGGCGGTGGCGCCCATGACGAAAAGGTTGGCCACGTCCCAGCTCTGCAGATACTTGTTGAGGGCGCTCGATTTGGGGTCGGTCCCCATGATCGCCCCGCCGGTATTGTGGGTGGTCTGATAGGGAACAACGTCCCACGAGCCCACCCGCTTGTTGACCTTGATCTCCCGGGCGCCCATGGCGCGGCCGACCCGCGCCGCCTGTTCGGTCAGATAGCCGCTCATCCTGTGTTCGTTGTCGGTGTAGTCGAAGGTCATGCGCAGCAGCGGCCGGCCGTAGACGTCGCGGTAGGTGGGATCGAGGTCGAGATAGTTGCCGCGATGGCTCATGACCGCGCCGTGGGTGGCGATGGTGCTCGTCCTCAGGTAGTTGGCGGCCACCGCCTTCTTCCAAGCGGCACCCCATTTGGGCGTGCCGTCCGGGGTCGGGTGGGTCTCGATCGGCCGCGCCCCGGTCTGCAGCACCCCGATGTAGCCGCCGCCGATGAAGCCCAGGCCCGAATGGTCGAAGTTGTCGCCGTTATAGTCGTTGGTAATGACGCCAAGCGCGCCGGCGCCGATGAACGGGTTGAGGATCTTGTCCTGGTAGAAGACATTCACCGATGAGGTGATCTGATAGGCGTAGTTCTTGCCGATCACGCCGGTGCCGCTGACCGGATCGTAGGGCTTGCCGATCCCCGACAGCAAAAGCAACCGCACATTGTGCAGGATGTAGGCGCTCAGAATGACCAGGTCGGCCGGCTGCTCGAATTCGCGGCCCGCGGCGTCGATGTAGGTCACGCCGGTGGCCGTCTTGCCGTCGGCCGCCAGGTTGATCTTGAGCACCTCGCTGTCGGTTTTGAGGACGAAGTTCGGCTTGCGCAGAAGGACGGGCAGGATGGTCGTCTGGGGGCTGGCCTTGGAATAGTTGCCGCAGCCGAACTTCTCGCAGAAACCGCAGTAGGTGCAGGGGCCGAGCTGCGCGCCCAGGGGATTGGTATAGGGCCGCGACATGTTGGCGGCCGGGTGCGGAAACGGGTGCAGGCCCAGCGCCGCCGCCGCCTGGCCGTAGAGGGTCGGCCCGTAGGGCATGTCCAGCGGCGGATTGGGGTAGTCGCGGGTCCGGGGGCCCTCGAAGGGATCGCCCCCAGGCTGGATCGCGCCGTTGATATTGCCGGCCTTGCCCGAAACGCCGCACAGATATTCGAACTTGTCGTAATAGGGCTCGAGTTCGTCGTAGGTGACGCCATAGTCCTGGATGGTCATGTCCGGCGGAATGGCCGCCTTGCCGTAACGGGCGAGGTTATGGCTTTTGGCCACCAGATCGGAGGGCAGATAGCGCCACACCTGGCCATTCCAGTGGATGCCCGCGCCGCCCACTCCCGAGCCCGGCAGGAACGAGCCCAGATCGCGCATGGGCAGGGCGGTTTCGGCGAGGGTGTTGCGGATCGTCAGAGTGTCGTGGGCCGGGCGCTCGAACAACTCCTTGCGCCAATAGTAGCGCAGTTCGTCCTGGGCGAAGGTGGTGGCGAAGTCGATGGGGGTGTCGCGCCATTGGCCCCGCTCCAGGGCCAGGACGCCCAGGCCGGCGTCGGTCAGCTCCTGGGCCAGGATGGCCCCGGTCCAGCCGAAGCCGATCAGCAGCACATCGACCTTGGGCAGAACCTGGGTCACCGCCTCGGCCCTCCCTAAGCCGACCAGCCCGGCCGCCCGGCGATCGACACCGGCGGCAGGGGATAGGGCTTGCCGTATTGCAGCACGTAGTCGCGGTGATCGTAGCGGGCGCCGGGAAAGCCGATCAGCTTCCAGCCGACCATGCCGCGGTTGCCGCCGTGGATGGGGTCGCAGAAGAACCCCTCCATGACGTTCTGCAGGAACAGGGTGAAAAAGGCCTTGGCGTCCACGTCGGCGAACTGGGCGTCGCCGGTCTCCAGCCGCCCCAGAAAGGCGTCCTGATCCTCCCCCTTCAGCTTGGCGAAGCTGGTGTTGGCGGCGCGGCCGACCGCCTCGTCGATGACCTTGATCGCCGTGCGGTACATCTGAGCGGGGGTGTAGCGGCTCTGGTAGCCCTGGGTCTTCTCCCCCTTGGCCCACGGTCCCTTCATGTACCAGCGCGTGGCTTGGCCAAATTCGCCGGCGAGTTGGCGATCGATGAAGATCGGCACGCCCGCCTCGACGGCCCCCGGCCCCAGGGCGTCGGCCGGGACGATCCGGGCGACCGCCGCCTCGACGAACGCCGCCTCGGCCTGGCTGAAGAAGCCGTATTTCCGCGCCGGGTCGGCGGTGAGCGGATAGGCCGCCTCGTCGGGCGTCCACGGTACGCCCGCGCCGCCGATCACGGCCGCCGCCGCGCCCAGAGGCGCGCTCCCCAGAACCGCGCCGGCGGTCAACAATCGCCGTCTGCTGAGCCGATCTTCCGCCACCAGCACCCCGCTCTAGCTTGCTGACCCGTCAATTTCAGGAACCCGGCGCGGTGCCGTTGGTTCCGGCCTTACCTTCGTAGATATCCATCACCGCGCCCAGCATCTTCAACGCCGCCGCCTTGGGGCGCTGGAAGGAGTTGCGGCCGATGATGGAGCCGAAGCCGCCGCCGTCGTGGATGGCGCGGATTTCGTCGAGGAACGCCGCCTCGTCATCGACCTTGGCCCCGCCGGAAAAGATCAGGATGCGGTGGCCGGCGAAGGCGCATTCGACCATGTGACTCACCCGCTGCGCCTGAGTGGCGATGGGAATGGCGCACGCTTCGAACACCTGGCGCGCCGCCGCCTGCTCGATGTGGGCCGAAGGCAGCTTGACCTTGATGACGTGCGCCCCGAGCTGGGCGGCGATCTGGACGCCGTAGCCGACCACGTCGATGGCTGTCTCGCCCGCCTTGCTGAGGCCCGAGCCGCGCGGATAGGACCACACCACCACCGCCAGGCCGTTCTCCTTGGCCTCCTGGGCGCAGGCGCGGAGTTGGCCGTACATCTCCAGTTCGTGGGCCGAGCCGGGGTAGACGGTGAAGCCGATCGCGCAGCAGCCGAGCCGCAGGGCGTCGCGCACGCTGCCGGTCAGGGCCTGGCTGGGATCCTTGTCGTCGCGCAGCACGTCGGCGTCGTTGGCCTTGAGGATCAGGGGAACCTCGCCGGCGAACTGGCGGGCGCCGGCCTCGAGAAAGCCGAGGGGGGCGGCATAGGCGTTGCAGCGCGCCTCGATGGCCAGTTCGAAATGGTAGCGCGGGTCGTAGGCCGGCGGATTGGGGGCGAAGGAGCGGGCCGGGCCGTGCTCGAAGCCCTGATCCACCGGCAGGATCACCAGCCTGCCGGTCCCGCCCAGGCGGCCGTGGTTCAACAGCCGCGCCAGGTTGGTGAGCGTGCCGGGGCTGTCCGCCCCGTACCAGCCCAGTATCTCCCGCACCCGCGGCGTCACGGCGCCGCTCCTGGCGCGGCCGGGGGCAGGATGAAGCGCTCCATGGCCTTGGCGAAGCCCTCTTCTTCGTTGCTGTCGGTGACGGCGCTCGCCTTGGCCTTCACCGCGTCGCTGGCGTTGCCCATGGCGATGGAAAAGCCGCTCTTGACGAACATGGTCACGTCGTTGGGCATGTCGCCGATGGTGGCGATCTCGGCCGGCGAGATGTCCAGGAGGCGGGCCAGCGTCATCACCACCGCCCCCTTGTTGGCCGTGGGGTGGGTGATGTCGAGATAGTAGGGCTGCGAGCGCGCCGCGCTGGCCCGATCGCCCAGCGCCTTCTGGGCCGCCGCCTCGCACTCGGCGACCAGCGTCAGATCGTCGGAAATGCCGACGACCTTCACCGTCCTGGCCAGGTCGTCATCGCTGAAAGCCTTCACCACCCTGGCCTCGAACTTCACCGTCCACGCCTCGCGCGCCACGTGCGGGGCGTCCTTCTTGGGGATCAGCCATTCGTCGGCCGTATAGACCCAGGCGTCCAGCCCCCTGTCCAGGATCAATTTCACCGCCTCCTTGGCGGCGGCGGGATCGAGGGTGTGGCTCTCGATCACGCTGAGGTCCGGATTGACCAACACGCCGCCGTTGAAGCCGGCGACGGCGGTGGTCAGGGCCAGCGGCTCGATCAGCATCTCCATGCCGCGGGGCGGCCGGCCGCTGGTGATGGCCAGGTCGATTCCCGCCGCGCCCAGGGCCTTGGCCGCCGCCTTGGCGCGGTCGGTGAGGATCTTGTCCTGGGTGACCAGGGCGCCGTCCACATCCGCCAGCATCAGGCGGATGCCGTGCCGGCCGCTCACGCCGCGCGCGCGTCGGCGACCGGCGCCGCGTAGCGCCAGAGGGAACCGCCGCCCCTCGCCGCCGCCAACTGCGCGGCGGCGAACTCCCAATGCGGGAGGGCGTCGAACCAGGCCTCGAGATAGGCCTTCCGGTCGTTCTGATAGTCCAGATAGTAGGCGTGCTCCCACAGGTCGCAGACCAGCAGCGGATGGGCGTTGGGCGTGGTCACCGTGTCGTGGGCGTCGTGGGTCGAGAAGACCTTCAGGCCGCCGGCGGCGTCGGCCGCCAGCCACACCCATCCCGAGCCGAAATGGCCGGCCCCCTCCTTGACGAACTGTTCGCGCAAAGCGGGCAGGCCGCCGAAAGAGATGCGAATGGCTTCGGCCAGTTCGGCGGCGGGCGCCTGGCGGGTGGGGCTCATCGCTTCCCAGAAGAAGGCGTGGTTCCAGGCCTGGGCGGCATTGTTGTAGAGCTTGGGTTCCTTGGCGCCGGTGCTCTCGACGATCGCCGCCTCGAGGGAGGTCGGCGCTTTTCCGACCTTGGCCAGCAATTCGTTCAGGGTCTTGACGTAGGCGGCATGGTGCTTGTCGTGGTGAAAATGCAGGGTCTTGTCGGAGATGACGGGGGCCAGGGCGTCGTAGGCGTAGGGAAGGCTGGGCAGGGTGAACATGCGGGAACTCCTTTGCGGGGAATAACCCGCGAGGCCGGTCATGGTTCAGCGCGACGTCGGGCAAGAAGCTTCACATATTGGCGCCGCCCGGACGCGCTACGCCCGCGCCGCCGAAATCTCCTCCGCCAGGCGGCCGGTCAATTCGGCCATGTGGTCGAAGCGGGCTTCGAAACTGCCCAGGCCCTGGGTGAGCGAGCGTAGTTCGGCGATCAGGCCGTGGCGCTCGCTTTGCGGCAGGAAGGCCTCGATGGTCTCCCAGCCGGGCCAGTCGGCGCGAGGCCCGAAACCGAGGATCTGGCCGCGCCGCGAGGAAAGGGCCGAGGTGACATTGGACATGGCGCTCTCGGGCGCGAACACCTCCAGCCTGTCGATGGGCTCCAGCAGGCACGCCCCGCAGCCCTTCAGCCCCTCCTCGATGGCGATGCGCCCGGCGATGCGGAAGGCCATTTCAGAGGAATCGACGGCGTGGAAGGCGCCGTCCATCAGGGTGACCTCCAGATCGACCACGGGAAATCCCAGCGGCCCCTTGGCCAGGCCGTCGCCCACGCCCTGCTCCACCGCTGGAATCCACTGGCGTGGCACCGCCCCTCCGGTGATCTTGCTGGCGAAGGCGAAGCCGGCCCCGCGCGGGCGCGGCTTGATGGCGATGGTGACGTCGGCGAACTGGCCGTGGCCGCCGGTCTGTTTCTTATGCCGGCCGCGCTGGGTGGCGCCGGCCTTGATGGTCTCGCGATAGGGGGTCAGCGGCGGCGCGGTGGTGATCTCGACCCCGAACCGGCGCTTCATCCGCTCAAGCGCCAGACGGACGTGGCCGTCGCCCTGGCCGGCCACCAGGATCTGATGGCTTTCCGGGTCGTGGCTGACGTGCAGGCCCGGATCCTCCTCGATCAGCGTGGAAAGGGCGCCCGACAGCCGCAAGTCGTCCTTGCGGTTCGCCGCCGCGATGGCAAGGGCGTAGAGCGGCGGGCGGGCGGCGCGCGGCGTCGCCCTGACCGGCCCCCCCGCGCCGGCCGAAAGCACGTCGCCGGCGGCGGCCCGGTCGATCTTGCCGATGGCCACCACATCGCCGACCGCCGCCTGGGCGATCTTCTTGAGCGCCGCGCCCTGGACGGCGAACACTCCGCCCGCGCGGCCCCGTTCGCCGCTCGGCAGAGTCAGATCGACCCCGTCGGCGAGGGGCGCCCCGAACACCCGGGCGTAGGCAAGCTTGCCCGCCTGGCCGGCATAGGCGGTCTTGACCACATAGGCCGCCGCGGGACCGAGGCCCAGGCGGGCGGCGGCGCGATCGGGCGCGGGCGTTTCGTGACGCAGGGCTTTCAGCAGCCGGCGCACGCCAAAACCGTTCAGGGCCGAGCCAAAGAAAACCGGGACGATCAGGCCCTCGTTCATGTCGCGGACCAGGTCGCCGAACACCAGATCGCGGCTGGGATTGGCGTCGTTGAGGAGCTGCTCCATCAGTTCGTCGTCGAAATCGGCGAGTTGTTCGAGCATGTGGAAACGGGCGTCGGCCTCGAGCTGGGCCAGGTCGGGGGTCAGATCGACCAGCTCGGACGGCTGGCCGGCGCGATAGACAAAGGCGCGCTCCAGGGCGAGATCGACGAAACCGGTCACCCGCTCGTCGGTCAGGATCGGAAGCTGGCGCGCGACCAGGGGCGCGGCGCTGACCGGGGCCAGCGCCGTCAGCAGGGCGTCCAGCGGCCCCCGCGCCTGATCCATCTTGTTGATGAACAGGGCCCGTGGCACACAGAGCTGCTCCAACTGGCGCAACAGCGGCTGCAACAGGCCCGCCTTGGCGCTCTCCGGCTCGGCGACGATCAGGGCCAGATCGACGGCCGGCAGGGCGGCGTCGGCCTCGGCGGCCAACTCCACCGAACCGGGGCAATCGATCACCGCGTAGCGGTCGCCGAGGAACTCGAAACCGGCGAGGTTCAATTCCACCGAGTGGCCGCGGGCGCGGGCCTCGGGGCTCGAGTCGCCCACCTTGTCGGCCGCTCCGCCGCCGGCGCGCCGGTCGATGGCGCCGGCGGCCAGCAGCATCGCCTCCATCAAGCTCGTTTTGCCAGCGCCGGTGGGCCCGACCAGCGCCAGGGCGCGAACCTGTCCGGCGTTGTGGGTCATGCGTCGTCCTCCGCCAGAGCCTGTCCCGATCGGGCCCAATCAACCCGATCGGGAAAACAGGCTCTATCCTAAACACTTGAGCGCTTTCCGATCGCAAAATCAGTTCCCGCTTTCGCGGAAAGCGCTCTGGTCCTGTTGGCGATGCTAGCAGACCCGGGCGCGCCATTGCTACGGCCCAGGCGCCGGCGCGACGGCGCGTTGGCCTTGGGGCGCGCCACCGGTTAAAGAGCGCGCGACCGCTTCCCTCAAAAGGAGCCCCCGTGGCCCGCCTGTTCAACGCCTATGTGATCGTCGATTGGAGCGCCGCTTCGAAGCGGGCCGCCGGATCGGATTCCATCTGGATCGGCGTCCTGAAGCGCGACGTGCGCTTTCGACTGGCCTTCGAGGCCCACAATCCGGCGACGCGCAAGGAAGCCGAAGCGCTACTGGCCGCGATCCTCGACGACCGGGCCAAACACCACGAGCGCACGCTTGTGGGATTCGACTTCGCCCTGGGCTTTCCGCGGGGCTTCGCCGCCGCCCTGGGGCTGACCGGCGACGAACCCTGGAAGGCGGTGTGGAATCAGATCGACCGCATGGTCAAGGACAAGGCCGACAACACCAACAACCGCTTTGGCGTCGCCTCGGAAATCAATCGACGGCTCACCGGCGGCCCCTTTCCGTTCTGGGGATGCCCGCCCAGGGATACGCTCACCACCCTCCAACCCAAAAGGCTTCGGCCGCACGGGCCGGGCGATCTCCCCGAATTTCGCCACACCGAAATCGCCGCCAAAGGCGCCTCGCCGGTGTGGAAGCTTTCCTATGCCGGCTCGGTGGGAGGCCAGACGATCCTCGGCATTCCCGCCGTGCGCCGCCTGGCCAAGGCCCGCGGCGATCGACTTAGGGTGTGGCCGTTCGAGACCGGCTGGAAGCCGCCGACCGAGGCCGATCTGGCGGGGGTCGAGGTGGTCGCGGCCGAGGTCTATCCGTCGCTCGTCAAGCCCACGCCGGTGGCGGGAGAAATGCGCGACCTCACCCAGGTGCGCGCCTTGGCCGAACATTTCGCCAAGCTCGACGAGGCCGGCAAACTGGCCGCCCTGTTCGCGCCGCCCAAGGCGACCGCCGCCGACGTCATCGTCGACGCCGAACGCGAGGAAGGCTGGATCCTCGGGGCCTAGAGCCTGTCCCGATCGGGTTGAATCAACCAGATCGGGAAAACAGGCTCTATCTCAAACACTTGAGCGCTTTCTCATCGCAAACCAGTTCCCACTTTTGCGGAAAGCGCTCTAGCTCCGCCGCGCCAGCATCCAGAAGCGGCCCAGCAGCAGGCCGGCGGAGAGGAGGCTGGCGGCGACGATGGCCCAGATGATGCCGGCGATCCCCCGGTGGGCGGCGATGGCCAGGAACCAGCCGAGCGGGATCATGACGAAGGCGTAGCTCGCCAGATGGGTGAGGGTCGGAACCAGCACGTCGCCGCGCGCCCGCAGCGACTGGGCGACCACCACCTGCAGGGCGTCGGGGATCAGGAATAGGCAGGCCAGCGCCAGCCCGCCCGCCGCCAGGGCGATGGTGGCTGGGTCGGTGGTGTAGCCAAGGGCGATCAGGTGGGCGGCGGGCCATACAACGAGGGCGGCGGCGACGGCGAAAAGGCCGGTGACGCCAAAGCCGATGAAGGCGGCGCGGTTGAGCGCGGTGGGCCGCCTCGCGCCAAAGGCGCGCGCCACCAGAACCGCCGTGGCGGTCGCCATGCCCAGGGGGACCATGAACACGAACGACACCACATTCAGCACCACCGTATAGGCCGCCACCGTCAGGGCGCTGATCGAACCGGCGATCAGGGTCATCGAGGCGAAGGCCGCCACCTCGAAAAATCCCGACGCCCCGGCGCCGTAACCGATGCGTCTCTGCTCGATCTCCCGCGCCCGGTCGGGCTTCGGCTTGTGGAATACGCCGAGCGCGCGCGCGTTGGGCATCTTGGCTATGTAAATCAGCGTCGCCACGGTCAAGAGGGATCGGGCGCAGAACGTCGCGCAGGCGGCCCCGACGGCGCCCAAGGGCGGCAAGCCCAGGGCGCCCGGCACCAGAACCAGATTGACCGCCAGGTTGACGATGTTCGCGCCCCACATGAACACCATCACCGGCCTGGGCCGGCCAAGGCCTTCCATCCACGATCCGGCCGCCACCGAGAGGGCGAAGCCGGGCATGGAAAGGGCCAGAACGATCAGTGGCCCCGTGGCCCCATCGGCGAGGCTCGGGGCGATCCCGCTGGCGTGGAGCAAGCCGGGGCCGCCGCCGATCATAAGGATCGTCGCCACCGCGCCGATCCAGAACCCGTAGACCAGGCCCCGCCGCAAGGCCGCCCCCGCCAGGTCCGGGCGGGCCTCGCCCAGGGCGCGCGAGGCCATCACCTGCACCCCCGACAAGAGGCCGATGGCGGTCACCACGACCACGCTGGCCAAGGTCCAGCCGAGCGCCAGATAGCCCAGCTGCACCGCCGAATGGCGCCCCACCACCACGACATCGGTGAGCCCCATGGTCATCACGCCGACACGCGAGGCCACGACCGGGCCGGCCAGACGCAGCAGCTCGACGAGATCGGTTCGAACGGGAGACGGCGCGACCGCCGAAACGGCCGCGCCGGCGGCGGGGCCGCGCATGTCCAGAACACCTTTGAAAACGGGGCGCGGAAACTGGCGGCGCGGGACGGCGATGGCAAGGGCGCCGGCCTCGCGATCCGCCGCGCCGCCCGTGGAATTGGCGGAGGCGTGACATGCTTGCCACGTCGAATTCGGCCACCTTGCGAGTGGCGCTTGAATGTCGCGGCGCGCCCATTAGGGTAGCCTCCGATTTGAACAACTGTTTCAAGGGGCGCCCGCGCCCCGCCGGAGCCGCACATAAATGAGCAAGCGTTTCGAAGGCACCGCCGACTATGTGGCCACCGACGATCTGAAGATCGCGGTCAACGCCGCCATCGCCCTGGAGCGGCCCCTGCTCATCAAGGGCGAGCCCGGAACCGGCAAGACGGTGCTGGCCTACGAGATCGCCAAGGCCCTGGAGGCGCCGCTGATCACTTGGCACATCAAGTCGACCACCAAGGCCTTGCAGGGGCTCTATGAATACGAGGCGGTGACCCGCCTGCGCGACAGCCAGTTGGGCGACGAACGGGTCAAGGACGTCGCCAATTACATCAAGCGCGGCAAGCTGTGGGACGCCTTCGACTCCGACGAACGGCCGGTGCTGCTGATCGACGAGATCGACAAAGCTGACATCGAGTTTCCCAACGACCTTTTGCAGGAACTCGACCGGATGGAGTTCTATGTCTACGAGACCAACGAGACCATCAAGGCCAAGATCCGGCCGGTGGTCCTGATCACTTCGAACAATGAAAAGGAATTGCCCGACGCCTTCCTGCGCCGCTGCTTTTTCCACTACATCCGCTTTCCCGACGAGGATACCATGCGCGCCATCATCGACGTGCACTATCCGGGCATCAAGCAGAAGCTGGTCGCCGAGGCGCTGCGCATCTTCTACGACATGCGCAAGGTGCCGGGGCTGAAGAAGAAACCCTCGACCTCCGAGTTGCTCGATTGGTTGAAGCTGCTGATGGTGGAGGACATCGACGACGCGGCCCTGCGCGAGCGCGATCCGACCAAGCTGATCCCGCCCCTGCATGGGGCCCTGCTCAAGAACGAGCAGGACGTGCATCTGTTCGAGCGCCTCGCCTTTCTGGCCCGCCGGGAGGGCTCGGGGGCGCGGCCGGGGCAGCCCTAGGCGCCGGGTGCGCGCCTTACCGCAAATTCACTGGACGACGGGCGCCGGTGGCCACACCTTGGCCTAGAGCAAGATGGTCCGAGGCGGATCGCCTCGGAGCTGAATCTTGCTCGAGATTTTAGCGTGTAGAGCCGGATTCAGGCTTCGTATACGAAGCCATCCGGCTCTGAGACAACAAGGGAAACGGGCCGATGATCAGATCTGCATTCACCGCCGCCGGCGTGGGCGGCGCCGCCCTGGCTCTGGCCGCCTGTACGCCGCCTCATCCCCATCGACATACCGAGGCGGCGCTCAGGGCCATCGCGACCTTGGATTGTCCGGCGACGCAGGGCGACCTGAGCCGCAGGAGCGCGGCGGCGGACGGCAAGTCGTGCCTGTATGGCGACGACCAGGGTGGCGAGGTGACGCTGCAACTCATCGATCTGGCCGGACAGGATCCCACCGCCGCCCTGGCCCCTCTGGAAGCCCAACTCAAGGCCGAGATGCCGGCGGTCACGGCGGCCAAGGCCGCCGCCGGCGCCCCCGGAACCGACAAGGACCGGGTCGATATCGATCTGCCAGGCATCCATATCCACGCCAACGGAAACGACGACGCCACGGTTCAGATCGCGGGTGCGGCCGGCAAGGCGGTCTCGGTCAGCGACCGGGACGGCCATTCGCGGGTGACGGTCGCCAAGCCCGGCGTCTCCGTGTTCGCCCATGACAACGGGGCCGAGGTTCGCGTCGAGGAGCCGGGCTCGGGAATCCGGCGCTCGTTCATTCTGGCCTCGGACGATCCGGGGCCCAACGGTTACAAGGCGGTCGGCTACGAAGCGCGCGGTCCGGCCGGCGGCCCCCTGGTCGTCGCCGCCGCGAAGGCGAAATCGGATGACAACCTGAAAGACGACATGCGCGACCTGCTGCGCCTCAATGTGGGCGGTTAGAGCAAGATGGTCCGAGGCGAAATCGCCTCGGAGCTGAATCTTGCTCTAAAAATTCAAAGTTAAAGAGCCGGATTCAGGCTTCGCATGCGAAGCCATCCGGCTCTACGCCGCCGCCACCTCCACCACCTTGTAGGTCAGCGGCCGGCCGTCCTCGTTGGTGACGGTCACATATTCGCCGACCACGAAGCGATGTTCGCCCAGCCGATAGACCGGCTCGTCGTCGGCGGCCTCGCCTTCCTCATAGTCGAAGAACCAGCGCGCCCCTTTTCTGGCCAGATGGCCGTCGGCGGGGTCTTCGTCGGGGGCGAAGCGGCGAACCGCGCAGGCGTCCCTGGTCTTGGCGTAGGCGGCGCCGTCGATGCGCCCGTCGGCGGTCAGGGGGGCGGTCAGGGCGTAGCCCCGATGGTCGTCGCCGCCGGCGAACTCGGTGCCGGGGTTGCGGGCCAGCCTCATGACGATACGCGAAAGGGGCATGAATACTCCGTGGGGGGACAAGGGGTCAGTGGGACAGGAATAGCGACGGGCCGTCGGCATTGAGGAAGGTGCGGGTGGCCCCGCCGAAGATGAATTCCCGAAGCCGGGGATGACCGAAGGCGCCGGCGACCAGCAGATCGGCCCCGGCCGCCTTGGCCGCGCGGATCAGGGCCGGCGCCGGATCCCCGGTTTCGGCAAGTTCCTGCACCTCGACCACGATTCCGCGCGCCGACAGAAAGGCGGCCAGGAGAGCGGGATCGAACTTGCGCGAGGACGCCGCCGGCGCGGCGAGGACGATGGTCCGCGCCGCCTTGCCGAGCAGCGGCAGGGCGGTGCGCATGGCGCGACTGGCTTCCTTGCCGCCGTCCCAGGCGACCGCGACCACGCCGCCCACCTTCAGCCCGGGCCGCGCCACGACGGTCGGCCGTTGCTCCCCGGCCACGATCTGCTGGAACGTCTCCGCCAGCGGCCCCTTGCCCCGCGCCGAGGCGTCGTCGAACACCAGCACGTCCGATAGCCGGCCCTGCATGGCCAGGGCCGCCCACACCGGCGACTTCAGCGAGACGAAGGCCTTGCGCCCGTAAGGGCAGGCATCGACCGCCGCCCGCGCCGCCGCCTCGCCCTCGGCGCAGGCCTGGCGGATGCTCTCGATCGCAGTGGCCTGCACCCCGCCCATGAAGCCGTCGCCCATCCACGGTATCAGGTCGGCCACGTCGGCCGGCGCGTGGACGCAGGCGAGCTCCGCGCCGAACGGCTCGGCCAGGGCGGCGGCGGCGGCGACGATCCGCCCGTCCCCCTCGCCGCCCGAAAGCGGGGCCATGATTCTCGCCCAGTCCATCGACAGTCTCCTTAGCGGCATGCCGAACTCAAACTCGGTCCCCCGCGCATTGATCTTTGTCAAGCGATGGGCCATCTGGCCACGCTGACCATGGGAGGAACGGCCCGGTGGCGAAAGGGCTGCATAGCCGGGGCTCCAGACCCGCCGACGCCCGCGCCTGGCAAAGAATGCTGTCGGGCCGCCGGCTCGACCTGCTCGATCCATCGCCCATGGACATCGAGATCGGGGACATCGCCCACGGCCTGGCGCGGGTGGCGCGGTGGAACGGCCAGACCACCGGCGATCATCCCTTCAGCGTGGCCCAGCATTCGGTGGCGGTGGAGGAAATCGCCGCCCATCTGCGCGCCGGCCTCGCCCCCCGCTGGCGCCTGGCGGCGCTGCTCCACGACGCCCCGGAATATGTGATCGGCGACATGATTTCGCCGTTCAAGACCGCCCTGGGGCTGGACTACCGCACCTTCGAGGCCCGCCTGGAGAGCGCGATCCACATCCGTTTCGGCCTGCCGGCCCGCACCCCCGCCCCCATCGAGGCCCTGATCAAGGCCGCCGACCGCGCCTGCGCCTTCTTCGAGGCGACCCAGCTCGCCGGGTTCGAACACGCCGAGGCGCTGGAGTTTTTTGGCACGCCGCCGCGCGGCTACGCCCTGGCCATTGAACCGCTGGCGCCCCCCGAGGCGGAGGCGCGCTATCTGCAACGCTACCGGATTCTTTCGCAAGCCGCCGGCTACGCCCCAACGCCGGCCGCCTTCGACACCGAATGACCACGCCCGTCGTCATCGGCCTCTCCACGGTGATCGTCGCCCTGCGCGCCGGCGGCGGCTGCGTCCTGACCGTTCGCCCCAGGGACAGCCGGACCGAGCGCGCCTCGACCTTGGAGGGCCTGCCCTTCGGCCCCTTCGACCCCCTCGATCACCGCACCTTCGAACTGGCGCTGCGCGAGTTCGTGACCCGCCAGACCCGTTTCGAGCTGGGCTATGTCGAACAACTCTACACCTTCGGCGACAAGGGGCGCGACGCGCCGCGGGCGGACGTGGGGGCTGGCCAGGCGCGAGTGATCTCGGTCGGCTACCTCGCCCTGGCCCCGTCGGCGCAGGACACCCGCGCGGGGGGCGCCGGCTGGTCGTCTTGGTCCAGGTTCTTTCCGTGGGAGGACTGGCGGGCCGGCCGCCCCGCCTCCATCGACCAGGCGATCGCCCCGGCCCTGGCCGGGTGGTGCGGCCGATCCGAATCCCGGCGGGCCCGCGCCAGGCTGCTCTTCGCCCTGGACGGCGCGCCGTGGAACGAGGAGCGGGTGCTGGAACGCTACGAGCTTCTCTACGAGGCCGGCCTGGCGCCCGAGGCGGCGCGCGACCGCGACCGCGCCCGCGGCGGCGCCCCGGCCGAGCCGGCGGCGCTGACCCCGGCCCTGGGCGAGCCGATGATCTCCGACCACCGCCGCATCCTCGCCACCGGCCTTGGCCGCCTGCGCGGCAAGCTGAAATACCGCCCGGTGGTGTTTGAACTGATGGGCGAGGCCTTCACCCTTTCGGCCCTCCAGCGCGCCGTGGAGGCGATCGCCGGCGTCCCCCTGCACAAGCAGAACTTCCGCCGGGTGGTCGAGCGCACCGCCCTGGTCGAGGGCCTGGGGCGTATGGACGCCGACACCGGCGGGCGGCCGGCCGAACTCTTCCGCTTCCGCCGCGAACTGCTGACGGCGGGCCCGGCGCCGGGGTTGTCGCTGCCGCTCCTGCGGGAGTGAAACGGGCCAAAAGTCTCGCCAAGGCAGCGTTTGTCTCGCGAAAGGCGGCTATCGGCCGCCGTCGATGAACCGGCGGCCGCGACCCGCATTTCCCGTTCAGGACTCGATGCGTTCGGGCCGGGAGCCCCGTGCCTGGGGCTTCGCGATGGGACACAAAGGAACTCGACCATGAAATTCTGGCCGCCTCTGGCATTGGCGTTCGCCCTCGCCTTCGCCGGCGCCGCATCGGCGAAAAACATCGTCGAGACGGCCAAGGCTTCGGGCCAGTTCACCATCCTGCTCAAGGCCGCCACCGCCGCCGGCATGGACGCGACCTTGGCTCAGCCTGGCCCCTACACCGTCTTCGCGCCGACCGACGCGGCCTTCAACGCCCTGCCCCCCGGCATGCTGGACATGCTGATGAAGCCGCAAAACAAGGCGATGCTCAAGAAGGTGCTCGGCTACCACACCCTGTTCGGCCGGCTGACCACGCGCGATCTCAAGGCGCCGTTGTCGGCGGCGACCACCACCATGGGCGAGCCGGTCGTCCTGCAGATTAAGAACGGCGCCTGGATGGTCAATGACGCCAAGATCACGGGGCCCGACATGGCCGTCGACAATGGCGAAATCCATGTCATCGACAAGGTTCTCATGCCGCCCACGCCGGTCCAACCCGCGACCTGACGACGCCGTTAAAGCCCTGAAGGACAATCCGATGACCGACGCCGCTCTTCCCGACGCCTATGGGGACTACCCCGCGGGATCGCCCGCCGCCACCGGCGCGCGCATCGAGAGCCTCGGCACCCTGGTCATGCGCTGCGGCCTGGCGCTGATCTTCCTGTGGTTCGGGGCCATGAAGTTCACCAGCGTCGAGGCGAGCGGCGTGGCCGGCTTCGTCTCCAACAGCCCCCTGATCGGCTGGTTGGCGCCTGTCTTCGGACTCCAGGGAACCAGCGATATCCTAGGCGTCTACGAGATCGCCACCGGCGTTCTGCTGCTGGCGGGCCTGATCAAGCCCTGGCTGTCGGCGGTCGGCGGGGCCATGGCGGTCTTCACTTTCCTGATCACCCTGTCGTTCTTCTTCTCCACGCCCGGCGTCGCCGAACCGCTGGCCGGCGGCTTCCCTGCCATCTCCGCCAGGCCCGGCCAGTTCCTGCTGAAGGATGTCGGGCTGCTGGGGATTTCGCTGTTCATCCTGGGCGTCTCCCTGGCCAAGGCGCGCGCGGGCCAGCCGCGCGGCGATCTCGACGGCCAGATCTCAGGTTTCGCCGGCTGGTGGTTGCGCTACGGGCTGGCGCTGATCTTCCTGTGGTTCGGCTGCATGAAGTTCACCGCCTACGAGGCGACCGGCATCGCCCCGTTCATCGCCAACAGCCCGCTAGTGGGCTGGTTTCACGCGGCGTTCGGCATCCAGGGCGCCAGCTATCTGATCGGCGTCATCGAAATCGCCACCGCCATCCTGCTCGCCGCGCGCCCCGTCGCGCCCCTGGCCTCGGTGGTCGGCGGGGCGATGGCGGTGATCAGCTTCCTCATCACCTTCAGCTTCTTCTTCACCACGCCGGGGGTCGGCCAACCGCTGGCGGGCGGCTTTCCGGCCATTTCCTCCGTGCCCGGACAGTTCCTGCTGAAGGATATCGGCCTGCTCGGCATCTCCATCTGGCTGCTCGGCGAGGCCCTGCTCGGCTGGGGCGGGCGCGGAAGGCCGAAATTCGCCCGCGCCTACGCGCGCGGCGAGCCGTCTGTTTGAGTCGTTGAAGGGACCTGTCTAGGCCGCGCCGTCGTCGGCTTTGATCCAATCGGCGCCGCGGGCGTTGGGTCAGAGACCCAACGGAGAAGGACGGCCCTCGAAATGAAAACCCTCACCTGCGACGTCGCGGTCATCGGCGCCGGCACGGCGGGCCTCGCCGCCCGCCGCGCCGCCGCGGACGCGGGCGCCAGGACCCTGCTCATCAAGGCCGGCCCCGGCGGCACGACTTGCGCCCGCGTCGGCTGCATGCCCTCCAAGCTGCTGCTGGCGGCGGCCCGGGCCGCCCGCGACATGCGTCAGGCCGCCATCTTCGGCGTCCACGGCAAGCCGCGCATCGACGGGCGGGCGGTGATGGCCCGCGTCCCGGCGCAGCGCGACCATTTCGTCGCCGGCGTCCGCACGGACGTGGCCGCCATTCCCGCGCGGGAGAAACTGGCCGGCCACGCCCGCTTCGCTGGCCCGACGACGCTCACCGTCGATGACCACGCCCGCGTCGAGGCGCGCGCCGTGGTCATCGCCACCGGCGCCCGGCCGACCGTGCCCCCGGAACTGGCCCGCGCCTGCGGCGAGCGGGTTCTGATCCATGAAAACGTGTTCGACCTGACCGATTTGCCCAAGTCCCTGGCCGTGATCGGGGCCGGGCCGCTGGGGCTCGAACGGGCCATCGCCTTCGCCCGGCTGGGCGTGCGGGTGGCCATTTTCGATTCAGGCCACGCCGTGGGCGGGGTTCGCGACCCCAAGGTGGCGGCGGCGGCGCGCGCGGCGTTCGGCCAGGAGCTGACCTTTCATCTGGGCGTCAACATCGAGGCCCGCCGTGATCGCGCCGGCGATGTCGCGATCGCCTGGACGAACGCAGGGGGGGAGAAGCGGCGGGGAACCTTCCCCTATATCCTCGACGCGGCGGGGCGGCCTCCGGCTCTGGACGGCCTGGACCTGAACATGTCGGGTCTGGAACTCGGGCCACGCGGTATTCCCCTATTCGATCCGCAAACCTTGCGCTGTGGCCAGAGCGCCGTCTTCATCGCCGGCGACGCCAATAATGCGCGGCCGGTCCTGCACGAGGCCTCGGCCCAGGGCGAACTGGCTGGAACCAACGCCGCCCGCTATCCCAGGATCGAGCGCCGGCCGCCGGGGGTGGAATTCAGCGTCGTGTTCACCGATCCGGACCTCGCCTTCATCGGCGGCGGCTTCGATGCGAAAAAGCAGTCGGAATGGGCGATCGGCTGTTCGGACGACAACGGCCGCGCCCGCATCGACGGACCGGCCGCCGGCGTCCTGCGCGCCTATGCCCGCCGCGCCGACGACGTCATCGTCGGCGGTGAACTCTTCGGGCCGGACGTCGAACATCTGGCCCACCTGCTGGCCTGGGCCGCCCAACTCGAAATGACGGTCGGCGCCGTGCTCGACCTGCCCTTCTATCACCCCACCCTGGAGGAAAGCCTGCGCTCGTGCCTGCGCGATCTGCGAGACAAACTGGCGTGAGGGGCGGCTTTTTGGCTCATCGGTCGGTTTCCCGCGCGGTGGTGACCCGCCCGGCGACCACGCCATCGGCGCCCCGCTCCAACTCGCAATCGACGCGGGCGTTGCCGAGGGTGAGGCCACGGAGGGCCAGGCGGCCCAGGCCGGCGGGGAGGACGGGCCGCTCCATCCGCAGTTCCGCGCCCACCCGCGTCAGGCCAAGGAGCGACGTCAGCATGTAGGGCGTCGCGCCCGCCGACCAGGCCTGCATCGGTTCGGCGAAGGGGCAGCGGGCGGGAAAGAGGCCGGCCTCGCGGCCGAAGCCGACATAGAATTCCGGCAACCGGCCGAGGGCGAAATGGCCGCCGGCGTCCACCAGCGCGCCGAACAGGCGCAGCGCCGCCTCGTCCAGGCCATAGCGGCGCAACCCGGCCACGATCAGGGCGTTGTCGAACGGCCACACGCAGCCCAGGTGGTAGTTGAGCGGATTGTAGGCCGCCGCCCGCTCGGAAAGCGTTCTGATCCCCCAGCCGCAATTCATGTCCGGGGCCATCAGGCGATCGGCGGTGCGCGCCGCCTTGTCCGGGTCGGCGATGCCCGACCACAGCGCCTGGCCGGCGTTGGAGGCGACCACCGCGACCTGCCGCCCGCCCCTTTCCAGCGCCAGGGCGTAGCAGCCCTCGTCCTCCATCCAGAAATCGCGGTTGAAGCGTTGGCGCAGCTTTTTCGCCTGGGCCTCGAGGCGGTCGGCCGCCCCGCCCTCCCCATTGACCCGCAACGCCTCCGCGATCAGCGTTTTGGCCAGGTAAACGTAGCCCTGGACCTCGCACAGGGCGATGGGGGATTTGGGAACCCCGCCGTCCTTGCGCGGAATGCCGAAGGTGGAATCCTTCCAGCCCTGGTTGATCGGCCCCTCGGGCGTGTCGCCCGTGTAGTCGAGGTAGCCGTCGCGGTCGCTGTCGCCGACCCCGTCCATCCAGGCCAGGGCGGCGTCGATGGCGAGTCGCAGTTCGCGGAAGAGGTCCAGGCTTCCGGTCCACCGCGCGTGCTCGCCGATGAGGATCAGGTAGAGCGGCGTCGAATCGACCGAGGTGTAGCTTGGCCGATGCGGCACCTCCTTGAGCCGGGCCATGGCGCCCAGCCGCAGCTCATGGTGGATCTTGCCCGGCTGCTCGCCGGTCGCGGGATCGCGCTTTTGGCCCTGATAGACCGCGAACAGGCGCGCCACCCCTTCGGCGGGTCGCGGATCGAAGGCGAGGGTCTGCAGGGCCGCCAGAATGCTGTCGCGGCCAAAGGCGGAAACGAACCACGGCATGCCGCCGGCGATGAAATTGTCTTGGAGACCGGTCCGCAACATCGCCAGGTCGCGAAACGAGCGATCGACGACGGCGTTCAGGACCGCATCGTCACTGTGGACCTTCACGCCGTCGTAGAAGGCCGGCGTCGGGGGCGTCGCCGCCCTCGGCGCTCCCGCCTCGTGGACCGTGAAGGTGACGGTGAGCGCGTCGCTCGCCTGACTTTCCAACGCGAAATCGAATTCGGCCAGCCGGGACCCGCGCCGCGCCCGCGAGGTGGCGGATCGCGAAAAGGCGACTTCCAGCTCACGGTCAACCCTGTCGGCGCCACGGTAGCGAAAGGCCAGCCCCCGTTCGGTGGCGATCGCCTTGCGGGGTGGCCCGCGCCTGGCCCCCTTGGCGCCGCGAAGCTCGAAGATATCCTCGAACAGGGCGTCGATCAGGATGCTCAGGCGAAAGGCGACCCGACCGGCGGTGAAGTTGCGGATGACCAGCCGGTCGGTAAGGACAAGGCTTTCGCCGTCGAGGGTCCGATCCAGCCGGACGCCCAGGCTCTGCACATCGAGGGCAGCGCCGTCGAGCTGGCGCACGACATCGTTGGTGAGGTCGTGGACCGATTGCGAACCCCGCGCCGCGCTCGACATCAGCGTCAGCGTCGGCGCCGCGCCGATGCACAATTCGTAGCGGCTCAAATAGCGGCTGTCGCGGTGGAACAATCCCAACCCCGATCCGCACTCGGCGGTTATCCCGCCGTCGGCGCGGCAGACCAGAAACAGGCCGCCGTCCTTGATCAGCACCGGCTGGACGACCTCGGCCATGAAGATGTGATCGGCCATGACGCCCTTTAGGAATAGTCTGGCAGGCTAATGCGCCGCCGCCCCATTGGTTCTCCAAACCAGGTTGCGTCGAGGATTTCATGAGATTTGACGGGGGGCGATGAGATTAGCATCTGGCCCTCCTTTGAAGCGAGTGGGGCGAATTGACGAAATCTGGACACCGGCCATGTAACTTTTTGCTCCATTCACGCGTTGGATAGGCGGACCCTCGCTGGTCCCTGGCGGAGCCTGCAAACCCGTGCCTCAGAGCGTTGCTCGCGGCGACTTCGCCGCCCTCTCCTCGGTTCATGAAGATGGCAGGCGCCCGCGAGACGGGGAGATATCGCCCACCGACTGGTATTCGACGATGGCGGCGCCCGTCGTGGCGTCGATGCCCGAGGAGGGGGGGCATGTCCGCATGCGCCGCTACACCAACACCTGCGCCGAGATGAACCAGCCGGCGCTGAGCGAAAATCTGCTGTGCATGCATCTGGGGGGCGCCAAGCAGGTGCGTCGCTGGCGGGGCGGACAGACCAGCGTCCACGACATCGAATCGGGCGCCCTCACCGTTCTGCCCGCCGGCCAGTCCAATCGCTGGGAGACGCACGGTCCGATCGACTTCGCCCACCTCACGCTCAACACCGCCTTGCTGGAGCAAATCGCCATCGAGGAGTTCGATCGCGAGCCTCTGGCTTGCGAACTGGTCGATGCGATCGGCGTCCGAAACCCGTATATAGAACGGCTGTTTGGCCGTCTGCTGACGGCGATTCAAGAGCGTGGCGCCAGGGGACGGCTGTATCCGGACAGCCTGCTTGTCGTGCTGACCGCGGCGCTGATCGGCGAGCATTCCACCCTCCCGAAGCGGCCGGCGTCGATCCCGGCGGCGTTCAAGACCGGCGGCCTTGCCGGGTGGCGCCTGCGACGCGTCATCGACTACATGCTGGAAAAGCTAGCCGACGACATCAGCCTGGCTGAACTTACCGCCTTGACCGGCCTCAGCCGGGCTCAATTCTTCCGCGCGTTTAAGCAGTCCACCGGTTTCAGTCCGCACCGGTACCTGGTGCGCCTGCGCCTCGACCGGGCGCAAATCATGCTCGACGGGACCGAGTTGAGCGTCGCGCGGATCGGCGAGGCCGTCGGTTACAGCGATGGCGCACGCTTCTCGGCCCTCTTCAGGGTCCGGTTCGGGGTGAATCCCAGACTCTACCGCCTCTCGCGATCCTGACCGCGCCCGCCGCAGCGGGCGTCGGCCAAGACCTGACGAGCGTGGCGGCTCGGTTAGAGCCTGTCCCGATCGGGTTGAATCAACCCGATCGAGAAAACAGGCTCTATCCTAAACACTTGAGCGCTTTCCGATCGCAAAACCAGTTCCCACTTTTGCGGAAAGCGCTCTAATGGGCCATCGACCCGTCGTTTTTCATCATGTCGGGGTGGGCCTTCATCATCGCCATGCACGTCTTGTTCTTCATCATGGCGTCGTGCGACATGCCCTTGCACTTGTTCATCATCGCCATCCGCGACTTGGACATGTGCATCGACGACGAGGACATACTGTCCTTCGCCATGGAGTCGGACTGTGCGAAGGCCGCGCCGGCGAATGCCAGCATAGCCACGCTCGCGCATGCGGTTTTCAGGGGTGACATATCGATACCTCGTTCAAGAGCGGGAACTTTCCGCGGTGAAACCATTAGTCGTTTCGCGCAACGCCGCCGGTGACAGGCCGTTTCATTTGTCCGCGCGATTGTGCGACTCCCGCGCCGCGACGGGCGGAAGTCTCATCGTCCGCGGGACCGAGGCGCGTTCGAGCGCGCCCCATCGGCGCCCCGCCGGTCATAGTCCGACTACAGATACGCCCACGCCCCCAGGGCCACACCGCCGGCGGTCAGGGCCAGGGCGGTGAACCACGGCCAGCGGCGGTGTAGGATGATCGCCAGGGTGGCGATGGCGATGGCCATGTGCAGCAAGGTCGAAGCGATGGTGAGGCGGCCGTGGCGGCGCTCGTGGACTTCGGCTTCGGCGCTCCACCGCTCGCGGCCGGCCTCGAGGGCCTTGGCCTTTTTCTGGATATCGACCTGTTCGGCGGCGTTCTTGGCGGCGATCTGGGCATAGCCGGCGGCCTTGGGGCCGGGTTGATCGGCGGCGATGGCGTAAAGGTTCTTCTTCAGGCTCTTGGCCTGAAAGAAGTTCCATTGGTCGGTGGCCTTGTTCTGTTCCAGGACGGCGTCATTCTTGCTGACAATGGTCTTGTCGCCCTCGGTGGTCTCCAGGCTGGCGCAGATCGCCGCCGCCACCGCCAGGACGGCGATGGTTAGGGTGACCTGCGAGAGCAGGGGGTCCTTGGCCTCGATCGCCTCGGCCGCATGTTCGGCCCTTTCGCGCGCCTCAATCTCCTCGAACGGCGAATCAGGCATCGGCCCGCCCCTTTCTCGCCAGGGCCGCCTGGGCGGCGGCCAATCGCGCGATCGGCACCCGATAAGGCGAGCAGCTGACATAATCGAGGCCGACCTCTTCGCAAAAGGCGATGGAGGCCGGATCACCGCCGTGTTCGCCGCAGATGCCGAGCTTGATGTCGGCCCGCACCGCGCGACCGCGCTCGGCGGCCATGCGGATGAGGGCGCCGACTCCCTCGACATCGATGGAGACGAAGGGGTCTCCAGCGATTATGCCCTTGTCGATGTAGGCGTTGAGGAAGCGCGCCGCGTCGTCGCGGCTGATGCCGAAGGTGGTCTGGGTCAAGTCATTGGTGCCGAAGGAGAAGAACTCGGCGTCCGCCGCCAGGTCGCCGGCGCAAATGGCGGCGCGAGGCAGTTCGATCATCGTGCCCACCTGGTAGACGATGGTCCGCCCCTGTTCGGCCATCACTTCGCGCGCCACGCGGTCGGTGAGGGCGCGCAGAAAGCGCATTTCCTCTCCCTTGGCGACCAGGGGGTGCATGATTTCCGGGCGGGGCGCGTTTTTGCCGGAGGCGGCCACTTCGCAGGCGGCCTCGACGATGGCGCGCACCTGCATTTCATAGATTTCAGGGAACGAGACCCCCAGGCGGCAACCGCGGTGGCCGAGCATCGGATTGGTTTCGCGCAGTTCGCGGGCCCGTCGCAGCAGCTTGGCCGAATCCAGGCCGGTGGCCAGCGCGACCCGCGCCAGATCCTCCTCGGTGTGCGGCAGGAATTCGTGCAGGGGCGGATCGAGCAGGCGGAAGGTGATCGGCAGGCCGTCCATGATCTCGAACAGTTCGACGAAATCGCCCTTCTGCATGGGATGGATCTTGGCCAGGGCGGCGCGCCGGCCCCCCTCGTCGTCGGCCAGGATCATCTCACGCACCGCCGCGATGCGCGCCTCGTCGAAGAACATGTGCTCGGTGCGGACCAGGCCGATGCCCTCCGCCCCAAACCGGCGGGCCGCCCACGCGTCGGTGGCGGTCTCGGCGTTGGCGCGCACCTTCAGGCGTCGCGCGTCGTCCGCCCACGACATCAGGGTGGCGAAATCGCCCGACAGTTCCGGCTCGACCATGGCCACGGCGCCGGCCAGGATCTCGCCGCGCGAACCGTCGATGGTGATCACCTCGCCGGCGCGGAGGGTCCGGCCGCGGGCGCGCAGTTCGCCCGCCCTGGCGTCGATGTTGATTTCGCCGGCCCCGGAAACGCATGGGCGACCCATGCCGCGCGCGACCACGGCGGCGTGACTGGTCATGCCGCCGCGCGCGGTGACCACGCCGCGGGCCGCGTCCATGCCCCGAATGTCCTCCGGCGACGTCTCCTCGCGGACCAGGATCACCGCCTCCCCTCCCCCGCCCTCCCGTTCGGCGGCCTCGGCCGAAAAGACGATCTTGCCGGTGGCGGCGCCGGGCGAAGCGGGCAGGCCGGTGGCGATCACGTCGCGCGCGGCGGCCGGATCGATGGTCGGATGGAGAAGCTGGTCCAGCGATGACGCATCGATGCGGGCGATGGCTTCGGCGCGCGTGATCAGGCCCTCGCCGGCGAGATCGACGGCGATCTTGAGCGCCGCCTTGGTGGTGCGCTTGCCGTCGCGCGTCTGCAGCATGTAGAGGCGATCGCGTTCCACGGTGAACTCGATATCCTGCATGTCGCGGTAGTGGCCTTCCAGGGCGCCGACCACCTCGCGAAACTGGGCGAAGACCTGGGGCATGGCCTCTTCCATGGAAAGGGCCGTCTCGCCCATCTCCTGGCGCGCCGCCGCCGTGAGCGGTCGCGGCGTGCGGATGCCGGCCACCACGTCCTCGCCCTGGGCGTTGATCAGAAATTCGCCATAGAGGCGATGCTCTCCAGTGGATGGATTGCGGGTGAAAGCAACCCCGGTGGCGCTGGTCTCGCCCATGTTGCCGAACACCATGGACTGGACGGTCACCGCCGTGCCCCAGGCATCGGGAATATTGTGCATGCGGCGATAGAATTTGGCGCGGTCGTTGTTCCAGCTTTCG